>CAURMD010000010.1:0-35696 GCA_963525985.1 uncultured Streptococcus sp.
CTGTTTTCTTATCACCCTCACCTTCAACCTTAACTACTTTCACCAACGCTTTTTGTGGATTTCCTTCATAAGTAATCGGCGTATCCTCACCTGGTGTTGTTGGCACTGGTGGTACCTTGTATCCATTTTCTGGATGGTTTGGATCAACTGGTTCTAACGGTTTGTCTCCAATTTTTGGTGTATATCCAGGTACATATGGAATCACTGGTACATTTGGTGTATTAGGATCCGTTGGATCTCCAGGTCTTGTTGGATCTGTTGGATGGTTTGGATATGGTTTTGGATCGAAATTCGTTCCTTCTGGTGGTGTTACACCTGTTGGTGGTGTTAATACCCATGATCCTAACTTCGTATATACCACATTTAGATTTTGATTTTCAGAGGCTGCTGTTAAGTTTGTACTTTCTACTACACTTGTTCCATCTGTTGATACCAACCCATTTTGCGTATCTTGATTAGCTTTTAAGATATATCCTTTAACCACTGGTGATGTTACAGCGTCAAACGTTGTGTCGTTATCTTTAGCTGTCCAGTTTCCATAAACGATATTTCCTGTTACTACATTGATTTTAGCTTCTCTTGTAAATGTAACTTTATCCGTTTTCGATTCAGTAGTTTCATTACCTTTATCCGTATATGTTACCTTAGCACCTTTTTCATCAACGTAGTTGATTGTACGCGTTACTTCTTTTGTAGTTTCCGCGTTCTTAACTTTGTTAATTAAATCCTCTGTCCATGTTGGAATTAGTGGATCATTTGGATTTTTTGGATCTACTGGTGCGTCTGGATCAATTGGTTTTCCAGGTTTAAGTGGTTTTTCTGGTGTTGGCGGTGTTACTGGTACAAGTTTTTCATGTACTTTCAACGTTACTGTTTGTGTTGGATCTTGACCTTCTGTATCCTGATTTTTATCGAATTTGTTATTAATATAGTTTACTACTTCATCTCTATTATCAATCACATATCCGCGTTTTTCTAGGTCTGCAATCTTAGCTGTTACCGAGCCATCTGGAATTTGATCTCCAGTTTTACCATTGATATTTACATAATCAGCTGTTAATGGTGTTTCTGTTTTCTTATCACCCTCACCTTCAACCTTAACTACTTTCACCAACGCTTTTTGCGGATCTGCCACGTACGTAATCGGTGTATCCTTACCTGGTTTTTCCGGTATTTCTGGAACCTTGTATCCTTTTTTAGGATCTTTTGGATCTACCGGTGTTAATGGTACTAGCGGATTTGTCTTAGGATCCACTGGTTGTGTTGGATCTGTAGGTATCCCTGGTGTGTACCCTGGTTCGTATGGAATTACTGGTAATTCTGGAGTTTTTGGTTTTTCAGGAGTTCCTGGAGTTTCACCGCCTGGGTTTTCGTTACCTCCTCCTGGAGTGTTACCACCACCTGGAGTTCCGCCTCCTGGGTTATCAGGTTGAGGGTTTGGTGTGTCTCCTGGATTTTCCGGTGTTTTTGGATAATCTGGATATTTAGGTTTTGTTGCATCTTCTGGATCGTTTGGATATGGGATTGGTGTTGGAGTTTTTCCTGGTATTTTCGGTACCCATGATCCTATCTTAGTGTATACAACTTCTTTAGTCATATTCGTTACTTCGCCGTTTGCAGTTGGCGCAGCTGGTGCATCTGTAACTTCCTTAAAATCTGCTACGTATCCAGTTAATACAGGAGTTTTTACTGGTGAAAAACTTGTAGCTGTATGCGTATCATCTGCAGTTGGTGTCCAATTACTATAAGTAACTGTTTTGCTAACTAAGTTATATGTTGCAGTACGTTTGTATAATACTTTGTCAACCTTTGTAGGTTGTGCATCTGGAATTTTTTCCCCGTCTGCAGTTTCTTTCTTAACGTAAGTAATTGTACGTGTTACTTCTTTTGTAAGATCTGACTCTTTTAATCCTGATACTGGCCATTTTGGTCCTTCTGGAATATTAGGATCAACCGGTGTATCTGGAGTTGGTGGTGTTGTTACTGTTTCCACTTTTTCTCTTACAATTACATTATACACCTGACTTGGGTCTTGTCCGTCTACATCAGTCGTTGAGTCAATTATTCTATCCCCATTTGTAAATGTATCACTGACAATCTCATACCCAGCATTTTTCAGTGCTGTTATTCTAGTATCTACATCTGTTGAAGAGAATGTCTCTCCTACATTACCAGAAAGCGTAATATCATCATATCCTGTTAACGCTTCTGTTGTAGTATCAGTTACTTGTTTCTTGAAGTGAACGACACCTTTACCTGTTGCAGGTGTTGTGTATTCTTCATATACAAACGTTACTGTTGCTGGGCTAGCTGATATAGTTCCTGTTTCATCAGCAGAAGTTTTCAATCTTCCATTATCAAGAGTACCATCCTCTAATGATCTTTTCAGTATATATTGTTTACCATCACTAGTTGTAATCGTGTTTAATTTTTTATCGGTAACGTTATAGTTTGTATAACGTAGTCCGCTATCGACAGCAAGGTATGTTCCATCTTCTCCTTTTTTACCTAAGTCAGTCTCTTTTTGATGTTCTTTAGTATTATCAAGTGTTAATACATTTCCAGATACATCTTGATACTTAACTTTAACATCTCCTGACAGCTGAGATCTTATTTCAGATGTCTTCTTACTCTTTTTGATTTCTTCTATAATCTTATTTTTCTTATCTTCTGGAATATTCGACTTACGAATTATTCTTATTGCGAGTTCTTTTGATGGTCCTGTCGTATCTTGAATAACTGAGAAATCGGCTAGAATTGGCATATTATACTGAATACGAGAACTTTGAGGGTTTACCCCAACTCTTCCATCATCAGACGGAATTACTTGTACAGTATACGATACAATATCCGTTCCTAAAGGAATGTCCGCAGTAGAGAAGTATCCAGATCTTCCAAGCTTTTCGTTTCCTGGTCCAAGTTTTTCTATAATCTTATCAGATAGTGCTTTATCAGTCAGTACGTTAGTACGATGAATACCATGATCTTGTCCTATTAAATTTGAAAATTCCCCGTACCCTTCATTTGAAGCCTTAGCCCAACCTCCATTATTATTATTCACTGTTGTATTTGAATTGATAGTTGCAAACTTGTCAGGAGCAAAACCATAAGATGCTGCAGAATCAGTTGCCACTATATCTGACCCTTGAATACCAACTTCCGTACTACCATTTCTAGCGGCAATGTATGTGTATTTATCTGTTTCAACTTCCAGCTGATCGTCGTTAACATGATAGGTAATTTTCTTAGCACCTGGTATCAGAGCAGTCAGTAGTTTATATGCTTTGTCATCAGCTTGATTTGCAGCGTCAGATGTCTTTGCCCAAGTAGGTGAATTAGGCTCTCCAGGAGTTATTACCTTTTTCAATAAAGTATTCAAGTCATTTGCTAGCTTTAAAGTTACCTGAGATGTATTTGTGAAAGTTTTCTTCCACTCTGAATCTTTTTTCTTTGATTTTTCTATACTTAAGAAGTCTTCAGTCACATTCATCACAATATCGCCTTGTTTTTTAGCTTCTTCCGTAGCTTCTTCTACAATTTGATCGTATACTTTTCGTTGTTCTGGCGTATAATCTTTTTCTCTTGTTCTTCCTAATAATGAATTATCTTTTACTTTCGGATTTTTAATTTTATTAACACGGTAATTAAACTCATCTTTTAAAAATTTCAAAATGTTTGCATGTGCCGATTCAACATTCAAACCTTTCTTATACAACTCTTCATTCTGAACGATTTCAGCTACACGAGAAATAGTTTCATCATAAACTTTTGTTTCTTCGCCCTTACTATTTTGAGCTTTAACGACTATTCGATAACTTCCTTTTGAACCATTGATATCTGAGATATAACCTGTTACAAAATCAACACGAACACGACTTCCGTATTTAGTAGAAAAGGCTGTGAATTTCTTCTCTATCCCATTGTAGTCAACGACAGCTGGTGAATATTTATTATATTTATCCTTTTCTAAAAATGGAAGCTTGTTAAAAGCAGTTTCATTCATATGTGCACGTTCACTCGGAGCATGTGTATCATATGTAGAATGATCCGCTACATTTTCAGTACGATTGGCACGTGTACGCCCTTTAACAAGCATCAGCATATAATCAAAACGACGATCTAAGGCTTGCTCATGCACATAGATGTTATCTAAGGCATCTGCCCCAAGCATACCACCTTGTTCAATTATCGGAATCCCATTCTCAGTTTGTCCAACTTTATGCCAACCTGTGAAGTAACCTTGTGCGTTCTTTCTACCGATAACGAACTTACCTTGGGTTCCATCTTTGTCAATGGCATGCCAACCACCAAAGTCATGAAGTTCTCTAATTTCACCCGGTTGAAGAGGTACACCCTCTGGATTCTCAGCAGTCTTATCAAATCGAAGTTCTCTTCCTAGAGTATCCATATTTCTCAAGTATGAACGCTCGTTATTTTGGAAGTCATCCGGCATATGTTGGATAATTTTCCACATTTCTTCAACTGTAGCAGTATGACCAGGATCATCGAAACTTATGTGAGCATTCGGATCATGTGCTCCAGACTCATTTCCTGTTGGTATAGATATCCCCGGTTGATTTGGTTGTACTGTAGACCCCTTACGTTCGGTTACAGCAGAATCTAATGTTTCGTTATTTTCAGTTGAAGCTCCAGTTGGAGTCTCAGTTCCAGTAGAAGTATTAGAAGTTCCGTCAGCAGGAGGATTTCCTACATCTCTTTTTGAACGGCGACCTCTATTAGACGTTGTTTCTGAATTTGATGGTGCAGATCCCTTTTGAGAATAGTACACCAGCACTTCTTCAGATTCAGTTGACGATGTAACTTCTTTTGATTCTATAGTTGACTTGTCTGGCGCACCAAAACCATTTACTGTTGGTGAAGTTTGTGCTTCCCATTTCCCTGTTGACCACTCTTCTGTGCCTTGTTTACGTGTTAAGGTAACTGTTTGAATGACTGTAGCAGATACTTCTTTACTTTCATCAGAAGCATCTACATATTTAATGGTACGTGTAATCGTTTTCGTATCTTCCTTAACAGAATGAACCGCTCCAGCTTGAAGCCCACCTGGATTTTGAGCAGGCTCCGCCCCATAGCTAGAGGAAGTCAGACCGTTAGGTCGGCTTGTCTCCTGGTCTGGAGACGGACGAGAGTGACTTGCCCCTCCATCAGTATTAGTAGTATCCGTTTCCGCGTGTACCACACCTGCCCCCATGGCAAGGTAAAAAGCACCAATGACGACACTAGCTGCACCGACACTTACTTTTCGAATACTATATTTTAGTTGTTTATCAAATTTACCCATTTTAGACTCCTGTCGTATATATATATTGTTATACTATTTCCTGCATGATAGCATACAATCTCATCTAAATATTATACATCAAACAACTGTAAATTTCAAATTTTTTGATTGAAATGGAAGCTTAGCAGATAGACGATCTTTTTACCAAAACCAAAGATAGATTAGGAGTCCCTCATCAGTAAACCAACAGCAAAGATGAAGCCCCATCAGCCTTGCCCTGTCGTGTGCATCTGATGGACTTGCTTCCTCCTATCAGCAAGCTCAGTCCTGTGCTTTGAGACCTTCCCAGCTTGCTTTAGGATTTTTACATTTATTTCTTTAAAAATGAGACAATTTGAGATTTTTTCTACCCTTTTTCTTATTTTTCCGAATAAATAGATAGAAGCATGAAATTTAGTAAAACTAGATTAAAAAATGTGCTATAATGAAAGGAGAGAAAGTATGACATTACGTCATCCGGGCATCAGCCCAACCAATGACTTGGTTGCTAAGAAAATCTTTAGCAATCCAGAGATCACTTGTCAATTTATTCGCGATATGCTGGATTTACCAGCAAAAAATGTAACTATTTTGGAGGGGAGCAATATTCATGTCTTGCCTTCCCTGCCGTACTCGGCCCAGGATTTCTATACCAGTATAGATGTCTTGGCGGAGCTGGACAATGGGACACAAGTAATCATTGAGATTCAGGTACATCATCAGAATTTTTTCATCAATCGCCTATGGGCTTATCTATGTAGTCAGGTCAATCAAAATCTCGAAAAAATTCGCCAACAAGAAGGAAACACTCACCAGAGTTACAAACACATCGCACCAGTATACGCTATCGCAATCGTGGATAGCAACTACTTCTCAGATGACTTGGCTTTCCACAGTTTCAGCATGCGAGAGGACACGACGGGTGAAGTCTTAACCATCACAAACAATGGACAAGAAAACCATCTAGTCAAGATGGCATTCTTAGAACTAAAAAAGTACAGAGAAACCAGCAAAGATGAGGTTCGCAAGCCATGGTTGGAGTTTTTCGGCAACAAGCCCTTTACCCAAGAACCCGAGCGAGCCATCAGCCAGGCAGATCAACTGCTGGACTATAAAAGCTGGTCCGAGGAGGACAGGAAAATGTTTAGTCAACTACGTATGCGCGAGGAACAGGCCTTGTTGGCACAGGACTATGCCTTGGAACAAGCTGAGGAAAAAGGATTAGAACGTGGTCGCGCAGAGGGTATTGAACAAGGTTTAGAGCGTGGTCGTGCAGAAGGTATTGAAAAAGGACTTGAACGTGGAAAACTCTTTGCCTTCCTGGATATGGTCTACCAAGGTCTGCTGACTTCTGAGATTGCCAGTCAGCAATTGGGAATGACTGTGGCTGAGTTTGAAGAATTATTGAAGGACCATCATAAATAAGACCTAAAAAATACAGAGAAACCAGCAAAGACAAGGTTCGCAAACCGTGGTTGGAGTTTTTTTGGGAACAAGCCCTTTACTCAAGAACCCGAGCGAGCCATCAGCCAGGCAGACCAACTGCTAGACTACAAGAGCTGGTCCGAGGAGGACAGGAAGATGTTTAGTGAACAACGCAGACGCGAAGAACAAGCCTTGTTAGCACAGGACTATGCCTTGGAACAAGCTGAGGAAAGAGGATTAGAACGTGGAAAACTCTTTGCCTTCCTAGATATGGTCCGCCAAGGTCTTCTGACTTCTGAGATTGCCAGTCAGCAATTAGGTATGTCAGTATCCGAGTTTGAAGCATTGTTGGAAAAACATGAGTGAGAAATCTTTAAGCGTTATGCAATCTTAAAACAAACTAAAAAAGATAGCTAAATTTCTTGATGTAAAGAGTTTGGCTATCTTTTTTTACTTAATGTATTGTTATTTTCAAGAAAATTTGAACTTTTCCCTTTCTTTTCCGAATAAATAGATAGAAGCATAGAATCTAGCAAACCTAGATTTAAAACTGTGGTATAATAAAAGGAGGAAAAGGATGATTCTCAGACATCCGGGCATTAGCCCAACCAATGACTTGGTTGCTAAGAAAATTTTTAGCAATCCAGAAATCACTTGTCAATTTATTCGCGATATGCTGGATTTACCAGCTAAAAATGTAACTATTTTAGAGGGAAGTAACATTCATGTCTTGCCTTCTCTACCCTACTCGGCTCAGGATTTCTATACCAGTATAGACGTCTTGGCGGAGTTAGATAATGGAACGCAAGTTATCATCGAAATTCAAGTTCATCATCAGAATTTTTTCATTAATCGTTTGTGGGCTTATCTATGTAGTCAGGTCAATCAAAACCTAGAAAAAATTCGCCAGCGAGAAGGTGATACCCACCAGAGCTACAAACACATCGCACCTGTTTACGCAATAGCCATTGTGGATAGTAATTATTTCCAAGATGATCTAGCTTTCCACAGTTTTAGCATGCGCGAGGACACGACAGGTGAGGTTTTAACCATTATCAACAATGGTCAGGAAAATCATCTGGTCAAGATGGCATTCTTGGAATTAAGAAAGTACAGAGAAACCAGCAAAGATGGCATTCGTAAACCCTGGTTGGAGTTTTTCGGGAATAAGCCCTTTACCCAACAACCCGAGCGAGCCATCAGCCAAGCAGACCAACTGCTAGACTATAAAAGCTGGTCCGAGGAGGACAGGAAAATGTTTAGTCAATTACGTATGCGCGAAGAACAAGCTTTGTTAGCACAGGACTATGCCTTGGAACAAGCTGAAGAAAAGGGCTTAGAACGTGGGCGAGCTGAGGGCATTGAACAAGGCATCGAAAAAGGTTTAGAACAAGGACTTGAACGTGGAAAACTCTTTGCCTTCCTAGATATGGTCAGCCAAGATCTGCTGACTTCTGAGATTGCCAGTCAGCAATTAGGTATGTCAGTATCTGAGTTTGAAGCATTGTTGGAAAAACATGAGTGAGAAATCTTTAAGCGTTATGCAATCTTAAAACAAACTAAAAAAGATAGCTAAATTTCTTGATGTAAAGAGTTTGGCTATCTTTTTTTACTTAATGTATTGTTATTTTCAAGAAAATTTGAACTTTTCCCTTTCTTTTCCGAATAAATAGATAGAAGCATCAAATCTAGCAAATTAGATTTAAAAATGTGCTATAATGAGAGGAGAAGAAATATGACTGTACGTCATCCGGGCATCAGCCCAACTAATGATTTGGTTGCTAAGAAGATTTTTAGCAACCCAGAAATCACTTGCCAATTTATCCGCGATATGCTGGACTTGCCAGCTAAAAATGTGACGATTTTGGAAGGGAGCAATATTCATGTCTTGCCTTCCCTGCCGTACTCGGCCCAGGATTTCTATACCAGTATAGACGTCTTAGCGGAATTGGATAATGGAACGCAAGTAATTATTGAGATTCAAGTGCATCATCAGAATTTTTTCATTAATCGCCTGTGGGCTTATCTATGTAGTCAGGTCAATCAAAACCTAGAAAAAATTCGCCAACAAGAAGGCAATACTCATCAAAGTTACAAATATATCGCACCAGTTTATGCTATTGCTATCGTGGATAGTAATTATTTCCAAGATGATCTAGCTTTCCACAGTTTTAGCATGCGCGAGGACACGACAGGTGAGGTTTTAACCATTATCAACAATGGTCAGGAAAATCATCTGGTCAAGATGGCATTCTTGGAATTAAGAAAGTACAGAGAAACCAGCAAAGATGGCATTCGTAAACCCTGGTTGGAGTTTTTCGGGAATAAGCCCTTTACCCAACAACCCGAGCGAGCCATCAGCCAAGCAGACCAACTGCTGGACTATAAAAGCTGGTCCGAGGAGGACAGGAAAATGTTTAGTCAATTACGTATGCGTGAAGAACAGGCCTTGTTAGCGCAGGACTATGCCTTGGAACAAGCTGAGGAAAAAGGTTTAGAGCGTGGTCTTGAACGTGGTCGTGCAGAAGGTATTGAACAAGGACTTGAACATGGAAAACTCTTTGCCTTCCTGGATATGGTTCGCCAGCATCTTTTAACACCTGAGGTTGCCAGCCAGCAGTTAGGTATGTCAGTATCTGAGTTTGAAGCCTTGCTGGAAGATTATCACCAATAACGGTCAAGAAAACCATCTAGTCAAGATGGCATTCTTGGAACTAAACATCTAGTCACAGATTACTCCAAACACTGTTTTGAGGTTGTGTATAAAGAGGCTGGGTAAAAGTCTTCTCATAATAAAACGTTTGGTATCAATGTTTTATTATGAGAAGACTTACTTTTTTTACTGAAATTCAATTTTTTCTAGCCTCAACATCATATAAACCCAAAATTCAATCTGATCTGGTTTGAAGAGATTTTCGAAGCAGATAAGGTTTTACTAAAACTAAAAAAAATGATATAATCAAACTGATTAAATGTTTTAAAAATAAAGGAGAATTTTAATGTCTTACCAAGAAAATTACCAGAAATGGGTTGATTTTGCGGAGCTTCCTGACTACCTTCGTCAAGATTTGGAAAATATGGACGAAAAAACGAAGGAAGATGCCTTCTATACAAATCTTGAATTTGGTACTGCAGGTATGCGTGGCTTGATTGGTGCTGGTACAAACCGCATCAACATCTACGTTGTTCGTCAAGCTACTGAAGGATTGGCTCGTTTGATTGAGTCAAAAGGTGGAAACGAAAAAGAACGTGGTGTCGCAATCGCCTACGATAGCCGTCACTTCTCACCAGAGTTTGCCTTTGAATCTGCGGCAGTTCTTGCTAAACACGGCATCAAATCTTATGTATTTGAAAGCCTTCGTCCAACTCCAGAACTATCATTTGCAGTTCGTCACCTCAACTGTTTCGCAGGTATCATGGTCACAGCCAGCCACAACCCTGCTCCATTTAACGGATATAAGGTTTACGGTGAAGACGGTGGACAAATGCCTCCACACGATGCAGACGCTTTGACTACATATATCCGTGCAATCGAAAACCCATTTGCAGTTGAAGTTGCTGATGTGGAAGCTGAAAAAGCTTCTGGCTTGATTGAAGTTATCGGCGAAGCTGTTGACGTAGAATACCTTAAAGAGGTTAAGGACGTAAACATCAACCCAGCCTTGATTGAAGAATTCGGTAAAGACATGAAAATTGTCTACACACCACTTCATGGTACTGGTGAAATGTTGGCTCGTCGTGCTCTTGCCCAAGCAGGATTTGACTCTGTTCAAGTCGTTGAAGCGCAAGCAACTGCTGACCCAGACTTCTCAACTGTAAAATCTCCAAACCCAGAAAGCCAAGCAGCCTTTGCCCTTGCTGAAGAACTTGGTCGTCAAGTTGGTGCAGATGTTCTTGTGGCAACTGACCCAGACGCTGACCGTGTTGGTGTTGAAGTTCTTCAAAAAGATGGTAGCTACCTCAACCTTTCAGGTAACCAAATCGGTGCTATCATGGCTAAATACATCTTGGAAGCCCACAAAAACGCTGGAACTCTTCCTGAAAATGCAGCTCTTTGCAAATCTATCGTTTCAACTGACTTGGTAACGAAGATTGCTGAAAGCTACGGCGCAACTATGTTCAACGTCTTGACTGGTTTCAAATTCATCGCTGAAAAAATCCAAGAATTCGAAGAAAAACACAATCACACTTACATGATGGGATTTGAAGAAAGCTTCGGTTACTTGATTAAACCATTCGTACGTGATAAAGATGCTATCCAAGCTGTTCTAGTCGTTGCTGAACTTGCTGCCTACTACCGTTCACGCGGTTTGACACTTGCTGACGGTATCGAAGAAATCTACAAAGAGTATGGCTACTACGCTGAAAAAACTATCTCTGTTACTCTTTCTGGTGTTGACGGTGCTGAACAAATCAAAGCGATTATGGCTAAATTCCGTAACAATGCTCCAAAAGAATGGAACACAACAGCTATCACTGTCGTAGAAGACTTCAAGGCTCAAACTGCTACTGCTGCTGACGGTACTGTTACAAACTTGACAACTCCTCCAAGTGATGTGTTGAAATACACACTTGCTGACGGTTCATGGATTGCTGTTCGCCCTTCAGGTACAGAACCAAAAATCAAGTTCTACATTGCAGTTGTAGGTGAAACCAACGAAGAATCACAAGCTAAGATTGCTAACATCGAAGCAGAAATCAATGCTTTTGTAAAATAAAATCCTATAAAAGATGAGACAAACCAATCTCATCTTTTTTTCGTATCAAATCTAAGCAATTTTAGAAACTTTATGGCATACTAGACTTATCAATGAAAGCGAGGTAATCTCATGGAACAATTTTTAGATAACATCAAAGACCTTGAAGTCACTACAGTTGCGCGTGCGCAAGAAGCTCTTGATAAAAAAGAAACTGCAACCTTCTTTATTGGTCGCAAAACTTGCCCTTACTGCCGTAAATTTGCAGGTACTTTAGCAGGTGTCGTAGCTGAAACCAAAGCTCACATCTACTTCATCAACAGTGAAGAACCAAGCCAACTCAATGAGTTGCAAGCATTCCGCTCACGCTACGGCATCCCAACTGTACCAGGTTTTGTTCACATTACAGATGGACAAATCAATGTCCGTTGCGACTCTTCAATGTCAGCACAAGAAATCAAAGATTTCGCAGGATTGTAAAAAAGCCACTCATCGAGTGGTTTTTAAATTGTCAAAATTACCTTTTTTCAATCAAATCTTGTATCATTCTATGCAGTTCTTCTATCTTCTCGGATTGTTTCTCTAGTAATATTTTCTGACTAGACAATTCATCTTGAAGTTTATCAAGTTTTATCTGTTCATCTGGATTATCTTTTACAAAAAAGTTTGTCAAGGCACTTGTTAACATTCCTATTGTGCTAATCCCTACCAACATTAATAAAACAGCTATCCATTTCCCAAAAAGGGAAACTGGAACAATATCACCATAACCAACAGTAGTTACTGTCACAAGAGCCCACCAAATACTATCTGAGAAGGATTTTTCTTCAACTACAGATAAAATTGAACTTCCTACTAGAACGATAAAAATATTAACATACAAGATATAAATCAGACCATTTGTCCGTAAGAATCTACTAATTTTTCTTTCTAATTTACCTGTAAGTCCAATTATTCTAAGTAAACGAGTCAGTTTCAGTAATTTGGTCAGCCTTGCTAAGCGGAAGATACGCCCTAACCGAAATACTGTAAAAATAGCATTTAAAGGGAGAATAGCCAATAAATCAAAAATATTTTCAAGAATAAAGCGCCATTTTCTTTTAGTAATAAAAAAGCGCCAACTATAATCAATTACAAAAACACCCCAAAGTAGTAAATCAATAATATTGTACGGAGGATTGTCCAAATCGACCATCTCAGAAAATCCAAGTAATACCAGAATAACAGAGATTAAAGCAAGTAAAATAATTGTTGTATCATAATAATCTGCAAAAATCCATTTTTTCTTCAAATTTTTACTCTCCTTACTTTCTATACTGTTATTACTCAGCTTTAATTCAATAAATATCTCTCCGATGACCAGCTTCTAGAGTAGCAACGACTAATTCATCATCTACAATTTGTACGATAACTCGATAATTGCCAATTCTATAGCGCCATTGACCAACGCTATTACCAACCAAAGCCTTTCCGTGTCGTCTTGGGTCTTCCAAAACATTGGTTTGTAAATAGTTTGTAATTAGCTTCTGCGTATAACGATCCAATTTTTTCAATTGCTTGATGAAACGTCTTGTTGGAACTAATTTATACAAATTATTCATCCTCCAAGCCTAAATCATGCATCATTTCTTCCCAAGTAATGGGTTCAACTCCTTTTTCCAAGTCTTCTAAATACTCTTGATAGGCTAAATCTGCCACACGAGCGTCGTATTCGTCTTCTAGAGCTTCGAGAGTTTTGGTGCGGATCAGTTCCGACAGGGAAACTCCTTCAAACTTAGCCATTGCTTTCATAAATGTTTTATCAGCTTCAGAAACTTTTAATGTAATAGTAGTCATCTTTTGCACTCCCTTTTTTAATGGTAACACCATTGTATTACTTTTTAGGTGTTCAGTCAATATAAAAAGAACACCTTCTCAGCGTTCTTTCTATATCTCTGTCAAGGGTGTTGCGGTATCTGGTGAGGTATCGTAAACCTTAAAGTCTACTCCAACTCCAAGATCAGCTTGCGCTAACTGGTTGACCATGGTCATGTGAGCCAGCTCCTTGATATTGTTTTCCTTGGATAGATGTCCAAGGTAGATTTTCTTAGTACGATTTCCTAGCGTCCGAATCATCGCTTCAGCACCGTCCTCGTTAGAAAGGTGACCCAGATCCGATAGGATTCGTTGTTTGAGTCGCCAAGCGTAAGAACCTGCTCGCAAAATCTCTACATCATGGTTGGACTCGATAAGATAGCCGTCCGCATTTTCGACAATCCCTGCCATACGGTCACTAACATAACCTGTATCTGTCAAAAGGACAAAACTTTTATCATCTTTCATAAAGCGATAGAACTGCGGTGCGACTGCATCATGGCTTACACCAAAACTCTCGATGTCAATATCTCCAAAGGTTTTGGTTTTGCCCATTTCAAAGATATGCTTTTGCGAAGAATCCACCTTGCCAAGATACTTACTATTTTCCATAGCTTGCCAGGTCTTTTCATTGGCATAAAGATCCATACCATACTTGCGAGCCAAAACGCCTACTCCATGGATATGATCTGAATGCTCATGGGTAATCAAGATGGCATCCAAATCTTCTGGCTTGCGATTAATTTCAGCAAGTAGGCTAGTAATCTTTTTACCAGATAAGCCTGCATCTACTAAAAGTTTCTTTTTTGGGGTTTCCAGATAAAAGGAATTTCCACTGGAACCCGACGCTAAAATACTGTATTTAAAGCCTGTTTCACTCATTCTAGTCTTCTACTTCGTCCTCCCATACTTCTTCTTTCACTGCATCCTTATCATAAGGGAGCACAATGGTAAAGGTTGATCCCTTGCCATATTCACTCTTGGCCCAAATAAAGCCCTTATGTTGTTTGATAATTTCTTTGGCAATAGACAGTCCTAGACCTGTACCACCTTGGGAACGACTTCTAGCACGATCCACACGATAGAAACGGTCAAAAATACGTGGTAAATCCTGCTTGGGAATCCCCAAACCTTGGTCTGAGATGGATAAAATCATCTGATCATCAGTCGTCTTCATGGTCACTGTGATTTTCCCACCATCTGGCGAATACTTAATAGCATTGTTGAGAATATTATCAATCACCTGTGTCATCTTGTCTGTATCAATTTCAATCCATACCGAGGTAATGGGGTAATCCCTTACCAGTTCGTATTTCTTCTCTTCATCCTGCCCTCTTATCTGATCAAAACGGTTGAGGATAAAAGTAATAAAGGCAGTAAAGTTTATCAATTCTACATCCAAGTGACTAGTGGCGTTATCAATCCGTGAAAGATGAAGGAGGTCGGTCACCATGCGCATCATACGGTTGGTTTCGTCAAGAGAAACCTTGATAAAGTCTGGTGCTACAGTTTCACACAAAGCTCCCTCATCCAAGGCTTCAAGATAAGATTTAACACTGGTTAAGGGTGTCCGTAGCTCATGGCTAACGTTGGAAACAAAGAGCCTCCGTTCACGCTCTTCCTTCTCCTGCTCCGTCGTATCATGCAAAACAGCAACCAGACCCGAAATAAAGCCAGACTCTCGACGTATCAAGGCAAAGCGAACTCGAAGGTTCAAATATTCGCCATTGATGTCTTGGGAATCTAGCAACAATTCTGGACTTTGGGTAATCAAATCACGCAATTCATAGTCTTCTTCTATCTTGAGTACTTCCAAAATGCTTCTATTCAGAACATCTTCTTTAACCAGCCCCAGTTGCTTCTTGGCTGTATCGTTAATCATGATAATCTGACCCCGACGATTGGTCGCAAGGACCCCATCTGTCATATAAAACAGAATACTATTTAGTCTCTTACTCTCTTGTTCTAGATTTTCCTGAGTGAGACGAATAACCTCCGACAAGTCATTCAAATTATTGGTAATATTGGTGATTTCAGACCCACCTTGCATATCAAGAACCTTGGAATAATCTCCTGCAATCAAGTCTTTAACCTTTTGATTGATTTGCTTCAATCGAATATTATCCCGACGATTTTCTAGCAAGAGCAAGGTCACTACTAAAATAAAGCCAAGTAGAATAAGGATAAAGATAAAATCACTAGTTAAAACTGTATCTTTAATTAGTTTAATCATTATTTCTCATATAATAACCAACACCGCGACGTGTTAGAATATACTCTGGTCGGCTGGGAGTATCTTCAATCTTCTCACGCAGACGTCGGACAGTCACATCAACAGTCCGAACATCTCCGAAATAATCATAACCCCAGACAGTCTCAAGTAAGTGTTCGCGTGTAATCACTTGACCTGTATGCGATGCCAAATGATACAAAAGCTCAAACTCACGGTGGGTTAAGTCTAGTTCTTCGCCATATTTTTTAGCCACGTAGGCATCTGGAACAATTTCTAAATCCCCAATTTGGATAGGCTGAGGTTTGCTATCTGCTTCCTGCCCATCTACTGGCATAGGTTGAGAACGACGCAGCAAAGCTTTAACACGCGCCTGCAACTCACGATTGGAGAAAGGTTTGGTCACATAGTCATCTGCTCCAAGCTCTAAACCGATAACCTTATCAAATTCACTGTCTTTAGCAGAAAGCATGATAATAGGTACACTGCTTGTCTTGCGAATAGTCTTCGCAACTTCTAAACCATCAATTTCTGGAAGCATCAAATCCAAAATAATAATATCTGGCTGCTCTGCTTCATATTGCTCTAGCGCTTCACGACCATTAAAAGCAGTTACAACCTCGTAACCTTCCTTGGTCATATTAAACTTGATAATATCCGAGATTGGTTTTTCATCATCTACAATTAATATTTTTTTCATATGTTCACCTTTTTCTCTACTATTATACCAAAAAAATAGCAAGAAGACACAATAGCTAGTCTTTGCTACTGTCTAAGTTGGCTTTTGCATAAGCCTGCCAGATTTTTTGTTGGGGTTTGGCAAGTGGGACATCCTTGAACTCTTCTGGTGAAAGCCAGCGAACTTCTCTATCTGAAAAATCATGAAAGTCACTCACCTGACCTGCTACAATCTGTACATGCCACTTTCGATGGCTAAAGACATGCTTGATAGTCTCAAAATAAGTATCAAACCAATCAACATCTAGATCATAGTCCTGCTGGAAACTCTCCTCTGGACTGGGGCCAAAGTTGACACTTTCTTCTGCAACCTGATGAAAGAGGTCAAACTGCTCCTCTTCCGAAAAGTCATCTACTTCTACCAGTGGGAAATGCCAAAATCCTGCCAATAGCTTTTCACTTTCATTTTTTTCAAGTAAAAATTGTCCCTGAGAATTTTTCACAACTAAGGCTTTAAGATAAATTGGGACAGGCTTTTTCTTGGGAGCCTTGATTGGATAACGGTCCATGGTTCCATTCTGATATGCAGCACTAAAGTCCTTCACCGGACTCTCTTCTGGCCTAGGATTTACAGGCGCCTCAATATCAGATCCCAAGTCCATCAAAGCTTGATTAAAGTCGCCTGGCCGTTCTGGGTCAATCAGGATTTCCATCATTGCCTGAAAAATTTTTCGATTACTTGGAATCCCAATATCGTGATTGACTTCAAACAGACGCGCCAAGACCCGCATGACATTACCATCTACAGCTGGCTCTGGCAAGTTAAAAGCAATACTGGAAATGGCTCCTGCTGTGTAAGGTCCAATCCCTTTCAAGCTGGAAATTCCTTCATAGGTGTTTGGAAATTGACCACCAAAGGCTGTCATAATCTGCTGGGCTGCAGTCTGCATATTGCGAACTCGAGAATAATAACCCAAACCTTCCCAAGCCTTCAACAAACCTTCTTCAGGTGCAGTTGCCAAACTTTCCACTGTTGGAAACCAGTCCAAGAAACGTTCGTAATAAGGAATAACCGTATCCACCCTAGTCTGCTGGAGCATAATTTCAGATACCCAGATATGATAAGGATTTTTACTTCTACGCCACGGTAAATCTCGCTTGTTTCCATCATACCAGTTGAGGAGTTTCTGACGAAAAGAAACAATCTTCTCCTCCGGCCACATGACAATACCGTATTCTTTCAAATCTAACATATCTCTAGTATAACACAGAAGATTCTAACTGTCCTTTTCCTAGTATTAAAAAGCCTCTTTCCAAAGGAAAGAGGACTAAATCTTATTGATGAACAGCTTGGGCTGCTGTGATAAGGGTCAACTTGTAAACATCATCTGCATTACATCCACGAGAAAGGTCGTTAACTGGCTTGTTCAAACCTTGCAAAACAGGACCAACAGCCGCAAAACCACCAAGACGTTCAGCCATCTTGTAACCGATATTTCCTGCCTCGATACCTGGGAAGATGAAGACATTTGCTTGACCAGCTACTGTACTTCCCGGAGCTTTAAGAGCTGCAGTTTCGGGAACAAAGGCCGCATCAAATTGCAACTCGCCATCGATTTCAAGGTCAGGGCGCAAGTCGTGAGCAATTTTAGTTGCTTCAACGACCTTATCGACGCTTTCACCAAACCCTGAGCCTTTAGTAGAATAGCTTAGCATGGCAATTTTAGGTTCGATGCCAAACATTTTAGCTGTGATTGCTGAGTTGATGGCAATTTCAGCCAAGGCTTCTGCATCAGGATTGATATTGATTGCACAGTCTCCAAATAGATAACGTTCAGAGCCACGAACCATGAGAAAAGCACCTGAAGTACGAGTTACATTTGGACGAGTTTTGATGATTTGTAGGGCTGGACGAACTGTTGAAGCAGTTGAATGAATCGCACCTGACACCATTCCATCAACCAAGCCCAAGTAAACCAACATAACACCAAAGTAGTTTACATCTTCAACCAAAACCTTGCGTGCATCTTCTTCAGACATTTTGCCCTTGCGACGCTCCACTAGAGCAGCAACCATTTCTTCAAATTGAGGATAATGTTGAGGGTCAATAACTTCATAACCATCCATAATCCCTTCAATTTCAAGATAAATTTTAATTTTTTCAGGATTTCCAAGCAAAACAGGAATCACTTCTGTTTCTTTTACCAAGCGTTTAGTCGCTTGAAGAATACGTGGCTCTTCCCCTTCAGGGAGAACGATACGAGCATTTTTACCAACCAAGTTGGCTTTGAGACTTTCAAAAACTTCCATGAGTTTTCTCCTTTTAGATAATAATTATACTCTGAATCGGTTTTTATAGAGTATTAGTTGATAACTGGGTAATAAGGTTGCTAAAATCATCCGGCAAGGAACTTTCTAACTGCAAGTCTTGCTCTAAAAATGGATGATAAAAGGATAGGTAATGGCAATGCAGGGCCTGACGTTGAATGCCGTCGTCCAGACTACCTCCGTACAAATCATCTCCCAACAAAGGAAAACCAATATGAGAAAAATGGACTCGGATTTGGTGGGTTCGACCAGTATGCAGGCGAATGTCGACCAAGTGAATATTTCCATAGGAAGCGACAATCTTGTAGGAAGTATGGGCATACTTCCCACCTTTTGCCACTCGTCTGGTAATAATAGAGTCTTCATCACGCGCAATCGGGGCAATAATTTCCCCCTCTGACTCCAAGTGACCATCACCTTTAACCAAAGCAAAGTAGCGTTTCTCGATAGATTTCTTCTGCAACTGCTTGTCTAATCGTGCATGGGCATAGCCATGCTTGGCAAAGAGCATCAAGCCAGAAGTGTCCCTATCAAGTCTGGTCACAATGTGAACCTGCTGATTTTCATAATTTTGCTTGACATAGTAACCCTTAATAAAATTGGCAATGGTATTGGAGTGGTTAACACTAGGAATAGAAGCCACTCCATAGGGTTTATTCAAGACTAGAAAGTGGTCATCCTCATAGAGAATATCCAGTGGGCGCTCGATAGCTTCTAAAGTTGCAAAGCCTTCCTCAGCGGGAATATCAATGGTAACGCGGTCCCCAATATCCAATAGATAGGTTGCATTTTGCGGTTGGTCATTGACCAGAATAACCCCACCTCGAAACTTAATCTTAGCTAGCAATCCCTTAGAAACCTCGTGCTTTTTCAAAAAGGTCTTAACCTTGACATGTTCATCTGCGATAAATTCAAACCTCATTCGTCCACCTCGCCGATAAAGGCATCCTTAACGCGGTTCCAGAAGCTGGTATGGCTAGGAGTCGCGACAAAGTGAATCTTATGATGATCAATTTGATACTCGATTCGCTCGATACTACGGAAAGAATAAACACTATTGTCAACCGAAATGGTGTGGTAATCATTTCTTGTTGGAATGAGTTCAATCTTATCCTTCTTAGGCACAATAATGGAAGAGCCCAGCGTTCGATAGACACGATTATTAAGGCTGGCAATCTCCGTTAATTGCAAAGCTTCAATGGTAGGGTGTAAAACAGCACCACCAAGAGACTTGTTATAGGCAGTACTACCAGTCGGTGTCGAAACTGTTAGCCCATCTCCACGAAAACGTTCAAAGGGAACACCATTGATGACAATATCTGCCACCATGGTTCGATCAGACCTGCGAATGCTGGCTTCGTTGAGGGCACGAAAAATCTTGACCTCTCCATTTCCAAGAAAAACCTTCACATTTAGAACAGGGTAAGAAACCCTTGCTCCGGTATCTAGCTGCAAATTGGTCATTAACTTATCCAACTCAAAATCACGATAATCGGTATAAAAGCCCAGATGTCCTGTATGAAGACCGATAAAGCGTACCTTATCAAGTTGGTCTTCGTACTTATGAAAGGCCGACAAGAGCATGCCATCTCCACCAATGGAAATGACAATGTCCGGACTGCTATCATTGAGTATAAACTGATTTCTCTTCAAACGATCTCGCAATTCATACAAAACCCTTTGACTCTGCGGTTTTCTATTGGCTATCAGATCAATTCGTTTACCTGTATTCTTCATCTGTATCGTCACTGTTTCCTACACCGTCATTTAATTTTCTACTCAAAGGATCAAAAAGTGCCTGGGCTTCCTGGATATCATCTCGAATTTTACCCATTTCTTCATCCAACTGATGGGCAATTTTGGCAGTAATTTCCAGTCGCTTTTTAATTTCCTCTGGGAAATCCCCTTGGTACTTGTAGTTGAGAGAATGTTCTATCGTTGCCCAGAAATTCATGGCCAAAGTACGAATTTGAATTTCCGCCAAAATGGTCTTGGCTCCATTGATGGTATCAACCGTATATTCTACTACCACGTGATAGGAACGATAGCCTGATGCTTTTCGATGAGTAATGTAATCTCGCTCCTGTATGATTCGCATATCCTGACGTTTGCGCAAAATTTCCACTACTTCCTTGACGTCATCTACAAACTGAACCATCACACGCAAACCAGCAATATCTTGCAAATCGTGTTCCAAGGTCGCATAAGTAATGCCACGACGAGCCATTTTTTCCTTGATACTTTCAATTGGCTTGACTCGACCAGTCACAAACTCAATCGGAGAATGCTTATTTTGCTTACGATATTGCTTCCGAATACCACGTAGTTTAATCTTTAACTCACCAACAGCTTGAATGTAAGGATCTAGAAATTCTTCCCATTCTAAGGTCATATATTCTCCCTTGTTCTCATATTATCCTTCAAAAATATCTTTGATTTTTTCTCCAGATTCATATACAATAAATACAATGCTTATTATACCATAAATCCGCTTTCAACGATAAAGAAAAGGTAAGAAAAATGAAACATTTAGAAATTGAATTGAAAACACTCTTGAAAAAAGATGAATACAATCGTCTAAAAGACCAGTTCACAGGTGTCACTCCTGTTCTGCAAAAAAATTACTACATGGACACGCCTGATTTTAAACTGCGAGAAAAGAAAATTGCTATGCGCATTCGAACCTTTGAAGACTGGGCAGAATTGACACTCAAAGTCCCGCAGAGTATTGGAAACATGGAATACAACCAAAAATTGCAACTAAAAGATGCTGAGAACTATCTGAGTAAGGAAGAACTTCCTCAAGGGCTGGTTCTTGATGAATTGGCGAAACATGGTATCCAAACTAGTGAATGGCAGGTTCTTGGTTGTCTAACGACACTTCGCTATGAAATGAAGACAGCTATTGGCCTCATGGCACTGGATGAAAGTCAGTACTTTGATATGACAGATTACGAATTGGAGCTTGAAGTTGAGAATCACGAGCAAGGCAAACAGGATTTCCAGCAATTTTTAGAGGAAAATCAGATTGCTTACCAAAAAGCTCCTTCAAAATTGGTTCGATTTGTCAAAAGTATGAAAAATAGCTGAAATAATCTCCATTTTTTGGTAAAATAGAAAAGATAAAAATACACAAATCCCAGTTCATATAGGTAAGGCAAATATCACTAGGATTTAAAAAGTTTACAGAGGACGGTCTATAATGTCAGATAGAAAAAACATGAAACTTTTCGCACTCAACTCTAACCAAGAGATTGCACAGAAAATTGCTGAAGCTGTTGGTGTCCCACTTGGAAAACTATCATCACGTCAATTTTCAGACGGAGAAATCCAAGTGAATATCGAAGAAAGTGTCCGTGGTTATGATGTTTACATCATCCAATCAACAAGTTTCCCTGTTAACAACCACCTAATGGAATTATTAATCATGGTCGATGCTTGTGTGCGTGCAAGTGCCCACAGTATCAACGTTGTCCTTCCATATTTTGGCTATGCACGTCAAGACCGCATTGCTTGTCCTCGTGAGCCACTTACAGCAAAACTAGTTGCCAATATGCTGGTTAAGGCTGGGGTTGATCGTATCCTGACTCTTGATTTGCATGCCGTTCAGGTTCAAGGTTTCTTTGATATTCCAGTGGATAATCTTTTCACTGTTCCCCTATTTGCAAAACATTACTGCGATAAAGGATTGCTTGGTTCAGATGTTGTTGTCGTTAGCCCTAAAAATTCAGGTGTCAAACGTGCGCGTAGCTTGGCTGAATATCTTGATGCTCCTATCGCCATTATCGACTATCCTCAAGACGATGCAACTCGCAACGAAGGTTATATCATTGGTGATGTTGAAGGTAAGAAAGCCATCTTGATTGACGATATTTTAAATACAGGACGCACCTTCTCTGAAGCTGCTAAAATCGTTGAACGTGAAGGGGCTACAGAAATTTATGCTGTTTCTAGTCACGGTCTCTTCGTCGAAGGTGCTGCTGAACTTCTTGACAATACTAAGATTAAAGAAATTCTTGTGACTGATTCAGTAGCAACAAAAGAAAAAACTCCTAAAAACGTATGCTACATCACTGCTAGTGAGTTAATTGGTGATGCCATCGTCCGTATCCACGAAAGAAAACCAGTCAGCCCACTCTTTGCCTACAACAAAAAGAAATAAGGTGATTCTTTGATTTATTTGGACAATGCTGCAACGACTCCTATGTCAGCAGTTGCTATTTCAGCTATGACCAAGGTGATGAAAGAAACCCATGGAAATCCTTCTAGTATTCATGGGCATGGTCGTCAAGCTGGTAAACTCTTGCGAGAAGCCCGTCAGGAACTAGCTCAGTTACTGAGGACAAAACCTCAACATATCTTTTTCACTTCTGGTGGGACTGAAGGAAACAATACTGCCATCATTGGCTACTGCCTTCGTCACCAAGAACAAGGAAAACATATCATCACAACTGCCATTGAGCACCATGCTGTCCTTGAAACCATTGATTACTTGGTTCAACACTTTGGTTTTGAAGCAACCATTATCCAACCAGAAAATCAAGAAATCACAGCCCAACAAATTCAAAAGGCCTTACGTGATGATACGATTTTGGTTTCTACCATGTTCGCCAATAATGAAACTGGAAACCTACTGCCCATTGCTGAAATTGGCCAAATACTCAAGCAACACCCTGCTGCCTATCATGTCGATGCAGTTCAGGCTATTGGTAAAATACCAATTCATCCCGAAGAATTGGGCATTGATTTTCTCACTGCTTCTGCCCACAAGTTCCATGGTCCTAAGGGAATCGGCTTTCTCTACGCATCTAGCATGGATTTTGATTCCTATCTACATGGCGGAGACCAAGAACAGAAAAAACGTGCAGGAACTGAAAATCTAGCTGCCATCGTAGGTATGGTTGCAGCCCTAAAAGAAGACCTAGAAAAACAAGAAGAACATTTTCAACATGTACAAAATCTAGAAACTGCCTTTCTTGCAGAGCTAGAGGAAATTCAGTATTACCTGAATAGAGGAGAACACCATCTCCCTTATGTCCTCAATATTGGATTTCCTGGTCAGAAAAATGACCTCTTACTCCTTCGGCTAGATTTAGCTGGAATTTCAATCTCTACTGGCTCAGCCTGTACAGCAGGCATTGTCCAATCCAGCCATGTTCTTGAAGCCATGTACGGAGCAAATTCAGAACGTCTGAAGGAATCCGTTCGTATCAGTTTGTCGCCACAAAATACTGTTGAAGACCTAGAAACCCTCGCAAAAACCTTAAAAGAAATTATCGGAGGTTAGCCATATGGCATTTGAAAAAACCATTCAGTTAAAAAATTGTCGTTACGACTACACTCTTAGCCCTTCTGTTAAAAAATTCACCCTCAAGGACAATACTTTTTTTGAGACCAAGGTTGGTAACTATGAATTGACTCGTCTACTTGAAAAAGTGCCAAACAGTGGTGAAGGATTCCAACTGAAAATCATTATTAACAAGGAACTTACAGGGGCTAAAATCAATATCACTGACAAGTTTGGGCTACGTCTAGTTGATATTTTCAAATCAGAAGACCACCACATTCATCAGGAAAAATTCTATTTCCTCATGGATAGCTTGGTAGAACGTGGTGTCTTTACAAAATCAGAAAGATAGAGCCAAAATGTTTGAACTGACCTATAAGGACAACTATCATGTAGAGCGTACACTCAAGTATGAGGATTATGAAGCTCTCATGCTGGCTCTGTCAGGATGTGTGACTTTGCCAGATACACTTTATGTAACTTCTTTGACCTTTAAAGGGCAGGAAGTTTACAAAGGACTGGTCGGAGACCTCTACCGTTTTCTATCACATGCAGATTTTTTACATCAAAACTAAGATTTTTCTTAGTTTTTTCTTGTTTTTGTTGATTTTTTCACAATGTTTCTATAAAATAGAAGAATAGAAAGGTTGTGATTTTGTGAAAGATAAACAGTCTGCTATTCCAAAGGCTACAGCGAAAAGACTCTCTCTCTACTATCGAATTTTTAAGAGATTTCATGCAGAAAAGATTGAACGTGCCAACTCTAAGCAAATTGCAGAGGCTATCGGGATTGATTCAGCGACCGTACGTCGTGATTTTTCCTATTTTGGTGAACTAGGTCGTCGTGGTTTTGGCTATGATGTCAAAAAACTGATGACATTTTTTGCCGATTTGCTCAATGATAACTCTATTACCAATGTCATGCTGGTTGGTATTGGAAATATGGGCCATGCCCTTCTCCACTACCGCTTTCATGAGCGTAACAAGATGAAGATTATCATGGCCTTTGACCTGGATAACCATCCTGAAGTCGGTAGCCAAACTCCTGATGGAATTCCTATTTACGGAATTTCTCAAATCAAGGATAAAATCAAGGATGCCGATGTGAAGACTGCTATCCTGACCGTTCCCAGCGTTAAGTCACAAGAGGTCGCTAATCTCTTAGTTGATGCTGGCGTGAAAGGAATTCTTAGTTTTTCACCAGTCCATCTGCATTTACCAAAAGACGTGGTCGTTCAGTATGTCGATTTGACAAGTGAACTCCAAACCCTCCTCTACTTCATGCGAAAAGAGGATTAGAAAGCGAAAATCATTTTATGAAAAAACCAGTTATAGGGATTACAGGAAACGAAAAAACTCATCCAGATGATGACATCATGATGAGCTACGCAGCAAAAGGCTTTGTTGAAGGCGTTAAAGACGCTGGAGGGATTCCCATCATCCTACCGATTGGTGATCAAGAAATGGCCTGCCACTATATCAGTATGATTGACAAGCTCATCTTGACAGGTGGGCAAAATGTTGATCCAAAATTCTATGGTGAACCAAAAACCATTGATAGCGATGACTACCACCTTCAAAGAGATATCTTCGAACTAGCCCTCATCAAGGAAGCTATTAAACAGAAAAAGCCAATTTTTTCTGTCTGCCGTGGAACTCAACTCTTTAACGTTGCCATGGGTGGAACTTTGTACCAAGATATCGAAGATCACTGGCAGGATTGTTCCGCCGAGTACACAACCCAACGCTTGGTGACAGAACCTGATACAGTTCTTCGAGAAATCTATGGAGAAATCTCCCATATCAACTCCTTCCACCACCAGAGCATCAAGGATTTAGCACCAAATTTAAAGATTGCGGCTCATGATCCTAAAGATGGTATTATAGAAGCTGTTATGAGTACGGATGATGTCGCCTTTCTCGGTGTCCAATGGCATCCAGAGTTTCTTTTTGAAAATCGTCCCAAAGATAAAAACCTCTTTGACTATGTCGTTAATGAACTTTAGATTAAATCCGTCTTTTCACGATAACTAAAGTAATTAGAATGTGAGACAATCAAATGGTCCAAGAGGACAATTCCCATCAGGTCGCAGGCTTCTTTAACAAGTTTAGTGACATGATCATCATTTCGGCTAGGGGCTACCGCTCCCGAAGGATGATTGTGAACCAAGATGAGAGAGGTCGCCATATGCTTGATGGCATAGTGAAGAATCTCTCGCGGTTCAGCGATACTACGAGTTGCAGAACCGATAAAAATGGTCTGTTGATGGATGATTTGATTTTGAGTATTGAGATAGAGCGCCACCAGGTGCTCTTGTTTTTTGTGTCCCAACTCCTGCTGCATCTTCTTGGCCAACTTTTGACTGCTGAGAATACTTTCCATCTCAATAGTCTCATGTTTATGAATACGATGGCCCAGTTCAATCATAGCTTGTAATTCTATGGCCTTAACACGGCCGATACCAGACAGACTCTGCAATTCCTGCAGGGTCATTTTTTTCAAATCCGTTAGGCTTGAAAGATTGCTCAAGACTTTCTGGGCAATTTCAAAAACGCTAGCTTGACGTGTTCCTGTCCTGAGTAAAATAGCTAGCAACTCTTGATTACTGAGCGCTTCAACTCCTTCCTTGGCCAGTCTTTCTCTTGGTAATAGTGAATCTTCTTGGAATGAAATACTGTACATAAAAATCCTCCTCACTTTATTATTCGTGAGAAGGATGGAAAATTAGATTTTTTTCTCAATTGGAGCCACACTGGCTAAAAGTTTTTTCAGGCCAACTTCTGGGAAATTGATTTTCAATTCCTGCGTAGCACCGCTACCTGAAACTTCCAGAACGGTTCCCTCCCCCCACTTCTTGTGGAGGGCAATATCACCAATAGACCAAATTGCCTCACTAGACGCTGATTTTGCACCAGCTGTAAATTGACCAAATGGGAGACCGCTTGACTGGATAGATTTTGGGGCAGCACTGCGTTTACGGTCTTGAAGAGCTTGAGCCAAACTCATACCTTGACCAAAGGTAAGGTCACCACTGCTATATGATGCCTTAAAGCTTGTATTTGCTGGACGGGCCAGACCTTGATACTCAAGTAAGTCTGAGCTGATTTCGTTAATAAAACGAGTCGGACGGTTGTAGTTGGTACGACCAAAAAGCAGGCGTGAGTTGGCATTGGTCAGATAGAGAATTTTCTCTGCACGCGTAATTCCTACATAGGCCAGACGGCGTTCTTCTTCCAATTCATCTTGATCTTCAGCTGCACGGCTAAGCGGAAAGACATTTTCTTCCATCCCAATCAAAAATACAACTGGAAACTCGAGACCTTTGGCAGCATGCAGGGTCATCAGGGTCACTTCTGATGTCTCCTGACTACCTGAATCTGTATCCGCAATCAAGGCCAAGTCATTTAAGAAACGACTCAGTTTATCCAGACCAGTTTCCTCTTCTGACACATCAGAGGTGTCATCAAAGTTTTTCGTTACAGAAAGGAACTCTTCGATGTTTTCTACCCGAGCCTTGCTTTCTAAGGTCGCTTGGGCATTAAGAATATCGACGTAACCTGTTTTTTCTAAAACAGCCTCAACCAACTCTGTAATAGTTAATTGATCTAGCTGCTCTCGTAAATCTAGAATCATATTGGTAAAATCCCAGATAGACTGGGCTATTTTACCCTTGATACCAGATAACATGATATTTGCTGAAGCATCTAGCATAGACATGTTTTGCATATTCGCAAAGTCACGAATTTTCTCAACTGTACCTGGCCCAATTCCACGTTTAGGCTCGTTGATAATACGCTCAAAACTGATATTGTCACTCAAATTGGCAATGAGGTTGAGATAAGCGATAATATCACGAATTTCCTTACGGCTGTAGAACTTGGTTCCACCAACCATGGTATAAGGAATGTTTGACTTGAGCAGGGCTTCTTCAATGGTACGAGATTGAGCGTTTGTACGATAGAGAACTGCAAAATCCTTGTGAAGGAAGTTTTGGTTGCGACCCAGTTCATCGATGGTTTTGGCTACAAATACAGCCTCATCTACTTCATCATTAGCACGATAGTAAACGATTTGTTCTCCATCCGCATTCTGGGTCCAGAGATTCTTAGGACGGCGGTTTTTATTGTTTTTAATGACCTCGTTGGCCGCTTGGAGAATTGTTTTAGTGGAGCGGTAATTCTCCTCCAACAAAACAACCTTAGCTTGGGGATAATCTTTCTCAAAATCCAAAATATTCTGCATATCAGCACCACGCCAACCGTAGATAGACTGGTCCGCATCCCCAACCACACAGATATTTTTAAAACGGGAAGCCAAGAGTTTGACCAGTTGGTACTGAGCATGGTTGGTATCTTGGTATTCATCAACATGGATGTATTGAAACTTCTGCTGGTAGTAGGTCAAGACATCAGGATTTTGATCAAAGAGACGCAAGGTCAGCATAATCAAATCATCAAAGTCAACCGACTCCGACTGACGAAGCTCCTTCTGATAGGCTGTATAACACTGGGCCACGATTTGCGTATACATATCTCCAGCTTGGGCAGCATAAGCCACATCATCAATCAAGTCATTCTTAGCATTGGAAATAGTTCCCAAGATGCTCCGCTCATTCCATTTTTTAGGATCCAAGTTCAACTGTTTGAGAATGCGTTTCATGAGCGTTCGCTGTTCACCAGGATCGACAATAGTAAAATTACGGTTGTAGCCAATATGGTCCGCATCGCGACGCAAAATACGCACACACATGGAGTGGAAGGTCGCAATCAGACAGTCCTGAGTGGCTGGATTGAGGTTATAAGCACGCTCTTTCATCTCACGCGCAGCCTTATTAGTAAAGGTAATGGCCAAGATATTCCAAGGATTGACCAGCTTTTCATCAATCAAATAAGCGATACGGTGGGTCAAAACTCGGGTCTTTCCAGAACCAGCCCCTGCCATGATCAACAAGGGACCTTCTGTCGTTTGCACCGCCTCAGCCTGACGGTCATTCATTCCATTTAATAATGCGTTCATCTTCTCTTCCTTACTCTTGAAGTCAATATTTCTATTATATCAGAATTCAGGGAAAATATCTTTACCTAGACTGCTTACGTGTAGAAGGTAACTCCTTATATCTAGATAAAAAATGAGCTTGGATAGTATTTCCAAACTCATTTATTACTCAATGAAAATCGAAGTGCAAACTAGGAAGCTAGCCGCAGGCTGTACTTGAGTACGGCAAGGTGAAGCTGACGTGGTTTGAATTTGATTTTCGAAGAGTATAAAGTCAATTACAATATACTAGAACAAACCTAATACTGTTCCATCGCTTTCAACATCCATGTTGAGGGCTGCTGGTCGTTTTGGAAGTCCTGGCATTGTCATAACATCACCAGTTAAGGCAACGATAAAGCCTGCCCCTAATTTTGGTACCAATTCACGAATGGTAATTTCAAAGTTTTCAGGTGCTCCAAGTGCATTCGGATTATCTGAAAAACTATATTGAGTTTTAGCCATACAGATTGGCAATTTGTCCCAACCATTTTGAACGATTTGAGCGATTTGCGTTTGAGCTTTCTTCTCAAAGTTCACTTTGCTACCACGGTAGATTTCAGTAACAATCTTTTCAATCTTTTCTTGAACAGAAAGGTCATTGTCATACAAACGTTTATAGTTAGATGGGTTTTCAGCGATAGTCTTAACAACCGTTTCAGCAAGACCTACTCCACCTTCTGCCCCATCAGCCCAGACACTAGCCAATTCAACTGGTACATCGATTGAGGCACAGAGTTCTTTCAAGGCTGCAATTTCAGCTTCTGTATCAGATACAAATTCATTAATAGCTACAACTGCTGGAATACCGAACTTACGGATATTTTCAACGTGGCGTTTCAAGTTAGCAAAACCGGCACGAACTGCCTCCACATTTTCCTCTGTAAGAGCGTCTTTAGCCACACCACCATTCATCTTAAGGGCACGAAGGGTTGCCACGATAACTACTGCATCTGGAGATGTTGGCAAGTTTGGTGTCTTAATATCAAGGAATTTCTCGGCACCAAGGTCTGCACCAAAACCAGCTTCAGTGACTGTGTAATCAGCCAAGTGAAGGGCTGTTGTAGTTGCCAAGACAGAGTTACATCCGTGAGCAATATTGGCAAATGGACCACCGTGCACAAAAGCAGGTGTTCCGTAAATTGTCTGAACCAGGTTCGGCTTAATCGCATCCTTCAAAATCAAAGCTAAGGCACCTTCAACCTGCAAATCACCTACAGAAACTGGTGTACGGTCGTAACGATAACCAATAACGATATTAGCCAAACGGCGTTTCAAGTCCTCGATGTCTTTTGCTAAGCAAAGAATCGCCATGATTTCGGAAGCGACGGTAATGTCAAAGCCATCCTCACGAGGAATACCGTTTAAAGGACCACCAAGTCCAACGGTTACATGACGAAGGGCACGATCATTCAAGTCCACTACACGTTTCCAGAGGATACGACGTTGGTCAATTCCCAGCTCATTCCCTTGGTGCAAGTGGTTGTCAATCAAGGCAGAAAGAGCGTTGTTAGCAGTTGTAATGGCATGCATGTCTCCAGTGAAGTGGAGATTAATATCTTCCATTGGCAACACTTGGGCGTACCCACCACCAGCAGCACCACCCTTAATTCCCATTACTGGACCAAGAGATGGTTCGCGAATAGCAATCATGGTTTTCTTGCCAATCTTGTTCAAGGCATCCGCAAGACCAATGGTAATGGTTGATTTTCCTTCACCTGCAGGTGTTGGGTTGATGGCAGTAACCAAAATCAATTTCCCAACTGGATTGCTCTCAACTGCACGAATTTTATCAAAGCTGAGCTTAGCCTTGTACTTTCCATACAACTCCAAATCGTCGTAAGAAATACCAAGTTTCTCTACAACATCAACGATTGGCTTCAACTCAATACTCTGTGCGATTTCAATATCTGTTTTCATTCAAAACTCCTCTAACCTCTTATATGATAATTCATTATAACACAAAACAAGATTTTTAACATCCTAAAACTCTCTAAACGTTCGTAAATATCCCTGTTTTTAAGGTTTTTAGAGCCCTTTCTTAAATTTTATATGGCTTTATAGTTTGAAACTATAGAATAATGAAAAAATAATTTAGTCAAGAAAATAGCTGTCAATTTCAGATAAATTATGTAAAATTCTTGTGTTTTCAATTTCTAATTTTTCTGCCAACTCAATAGAATATTCAAAACTAAGTTTAGTGTTTAACGATAAATCAAACGAGTAATCTTGTAATTCACCCAGTTTTTTATATTTTTCTATGATTTCATTATAAATAGCAAGATAATGCTTATCTAATATTTTTATATAATTATTCAGATTTTCCTGGTAGTCTTGAATGATTTTGTGTTCGCTATCATTTAATATTCCCTTCCCTATTTCCCAAATGATTGAGCTGGCTATTGAACCTACTACAGAACCTAGAACTGGTATAGGAATCATTGCTTGACCAATACAAGCACCAATTGTTGCAAAGGAAGCATCCATTACATTTAATGTCAAGAGATTCATAAATTCATCTTGGGTTATTTCTGTAGATCTATACTTTAGAACAATGTCTATCATTCCATAAGTTGCCGTAACTAAAGCACTAGCATTTGGAGCACTAATCCCCAAGACATTTGTTAATCTGTAAATGGAATACCCAGATATTGCACCCTTTACAACTCCTTCAGCTGTGTTCAATCCACAATCTAACCAATCTGATTGTTCGAATTCGAAAATACTTTTTCCATCTTTATATTTTCCATACACACTCGACATCAAAGCTAACCCCCCCTGTAAAAAAGCGGCGTTCCTTGCAACCTTGTTAGCTTCTTTTAAATTTGGTAATGCATGTTTTTGGGCTACTAATCTTTTTTTATTTAATTCTTGTTGTTTCAGTTTGACTGTTTTATAAATATTTTTCTGTTCAGAATCCAATAGAGAGTTAATTGAATTCTTTTGAGCGTCTTTATAATCAAGAGCAGAAGATTTCATCCAAGATTTGTATGAAGTAAGTCCCTTGCTTTCAGTGATATCATTAATCATTTGGCGTATATCCGTAATTTGTTTAATGGATAATCTCTTGCCATTAAATTCAACTTCTTTTGCTCCAGCCATTATTTTTTCAAATACTTGAACGTGATCTTTTGGAAACATCATTTTCATTTTTGTATTATAAAAAAATGATTGTTCTAATTCATCACGTAAATTATTATAAAACTTCATTTGAATAGTATTCCTACCAATTAATAAATCGGCTGGTCCATTGTCATTCAATACTTTAACTATTGGTTTTAATCCCTCAATTGCTCTCCTTGCATTTACAATTCCTGCTTCTGCAAACTCTGCTATAAAACCATGTACTCCACGATCACCGCCACGATTTTTAACAATAACATCTTCTATATTATCTTTAGCATAATCTAAAATTTTAGAGGCATTATCCTTATTTAAGATGACATTGCGAGCTTCATCTTCTATCATTTTCATAGCAATTTGTAAGTCTTGAATTCTTAAATTATTTAAGCAATTGACATATGCTCCAATACCTTGGTTAAATGCTTGATTAAAAATTTGATTAACCATTTATTTTAATTTCCTTATTTATCATAGCTGTCAGTGATAGTGTTGAATTCACTAAATTACCTGCTTTATATTTTTCATCTTCAGTAAATAAGCTATAGTCCATTCCAGTTAAAGATAAATTGGCTAAATAAATTCCTTCTGTTTGTTTTTCAGTTAATTCTATTAATTCCGTAACTTCTATTACTTTTTCTTTAAGTTGTCTAGACAACAATTCTACCTTTTTCTGTTCCTCTATAGCCTCTTTTGCAACTTCTTCATTTTTCCTATTAGCTACTACACCAGCGCCTACAGAAGCGGTCAACATAACGCCTGCAATTCCCCAACCGACAGGACCAGCCAATGCTAAAAATGCGTTACCTGCTGCCACTCCACCGCCACCAGCTGCTACACTTCCACCACCTAACCAAGCCAGAGCGGCGCTATTTGCTGCAGCACCTGTCAAACTTGATATCGCAGTACCTGTTGATGCAACACCAAATGTAGTTGCAACACCCATAGCGGCAGTAGGACCTAAAGTTGCAACTGTTACTCCTAATGCGCTAAGAGAAGCCGTAGCCGCTGTACTACCACTTGCTAATTCAGCTTCCTTAATTGATTGTGAAATAGCAATTTGCTTATCTTCAAAATTCTGAATTTCAACATCAATTTCTTCTAATTTTGTTTCAAACTCTTTTGGCTTATTTGCTAGCTTACTAATTCTTTCTTCAATAATTTTTACAACTTTGACCGCTTTTCCCCTAACCTGATAGAGTTCTGTTGAATTATTAGCTAAATTATCAGCTTCATCGTTATACAATCTTATAGATTCTTTATATCCCTCGACAGCTTCTTGTCTAAGTTTAGAATTAAAGAGGTCAACAGCATCAATTTGTTCTTTCGTATTATTCGCTATTTTACCTGCTTCATTAAAAGTTTCCGATGAAGCTTTAGTTACATGTTCTACCACATCACTAGCTACCCCAATAGCTTTTTCAGAAACATCTGTGATAACATCGCCAACCTGACTTGAAACATCTTCTATAACTTTTACAGACTCTGTAATAGCTTCTCCAGTAAATTTACCTGCTTCATTTAATACTTTACTGGTAGCGGATCCAGCATCATTCAATACCTTACTAGCTTCTTTTGTAAAATTGTCAGCAAATTTAAAAAAATTCATTCAGCATTCTCCTTATTGCATATATTTCTATTATCCTATAAACAGGAGAGATTGTCAAAATCGACCATATATTAATTTACTCAATTTTTATCACTTTCATTTTACTTACCGTTTATTTTTGTGTACAATAGTGCTATGAAAATTTTAGTTACATCGGGCGGTACCAGTGAAGCTATCGATAGCGTCCGCTCTATCACTAACCATTCTACAGGTCGCTTGGGGAAAATCATCACTGAAACCTTGCTTGCTGCTGGGCATGAAGTTTGTTTAATTACGACAAAACGATCTTTGAAGCCAGAAGCTCATCCCAGCCTAAGTATTCGAGAAATTAGCAATACCAAGGACCTTCTACTGGAAATGCAAGAACGTGTTACAGATTATCAGGTTTTGATTCACTCAATGGCGGTGTCTGATTACACTCCTGTCTATATGACAGGGCTGGAGGAAGTTCAGGCTAGCTCTAATTTGGAAGAATTTTTAAGCAAGCAAAATCATCAAGCTAAGATTTCTTCGACTGATGAGATTCAGGTTTTATTCCTGAAAAAAACACCAAAAATCATCTCTCTAATTAAGGAATGGAATCCTGCTATTCATCTGATTGGTTTCAAACTGCTGGTTGATGTTTCCGAAGACCATCTGGTTGACATAGCTAGAAAAAGTCTTATCAAGAACCAAGCAGACTTGATTATCGCAAATGACCTCACTCAAATCTCAGCGAACCAGCATCGTGCAATCTTTGTTGAAAAAGATCAGCTTCAAACAGTACAGACTAAAGAAGAAATTGCAAAACTCCTCCTTGAAAAAATTCAAGCCTATCATTCATAGAAAGGAAAGCTATGGCAAACATTCTCTTGGCTGTAACGGGCTCAATTGCCTCTTACAAGTCGGCAGATTTAGTTAGTTCGCTTAAAAAACAAGGCCATCAAGTCACTGTCTTAATGACCCAGGCTACTACAGAGTTTATCCAACCTTTGACTCTACAGGTCTTATCACAGAATCCTGTCCACCTGGATGTCATGAAGGAACCCTATCCTGAACAGGTTAATCATATCGAACTTGGAAAAAAGGCGGATGTATTCATCGTGGCCCCTGCAACTGCTAACACTATCGCAAAACTAGCCCACGGCTTTGCGGACAACATGGTAACCTGTACGGCTCTAGCATTGCCCAGTCATATTCCTAAACTAATAGCTCCTGCTATGAATACAAAAATGTATGACCATCCTGCAACTCAGGCTAATCTGAAAACATTAGAAACCTACGGCTATCAGCTGATTGCTCCTAAGGAATCCCTACTAGCTTGTGGAGACCACGGACGAGGAGCCTTAGCTGACCTCACAATTATTTTAGAAAGAATAAAGGAAACTCTCGATGAAAAAACGCTCTAATATTGCACCCATTGCTATCTTTTTTGCAACCATGCTCGTGATACACTTTCTGAGCTCACTTATCTTTAACCTTTTTCCATTTCCAATCAAACCAACCATCGTTCATATTCCTGTCATTATTGCCAGCATTATTTACGGTCCACGCGTTGGGGTTACACTTGGATTTTTGATGGGGCTACTTAGTTTGACGGTTAATACAATTACGATTCTACCGACAAGCTACCTCTTCTCCCCATTTGTACCAAACGGTAACATCTACTCAGCTATCATTGCCATCGTCCCACGTATTTTGATTGGTTTAACTCCTTATCTGGTCTACAAACTAATGAAAAGTAAAACTGGTTTGATTCTAGCTGGTGCCCTTGGTTCACTTACCAACACAGTCTTTGTACTTGGTGGAATTTTCTACCTTTTTGGAAATGTTTTTGATGGTAATATCCAAAAACTCCTAGCAACTGTTATCTCAACAAATTCGATTGCCGAATTAGTCATTTCCGCAGTTCTAACCCTAGCCATTGTTCCAAGACTACAAACTTTGAAGAAATAAAAATAATCTCCGCTTTCAAGCTTGAAGGTGGAGATTTTGCTCTATACAGTTTCTTTTTAGTGAAATCTTTACTAACTTTCAACTAAAAAATGGCCTATAAACTCAAGTAAATCCTTGATTTATTGTCTTGTTTATTGTACTATACTAGTGTATATACAGTCAAAAAGGAGATTCTTATGAATACACGGAAAAAGACACAATTTATGACAATGACTGC
>CAURMD010000011.1:0-34806 GCA_963525985.1 uncultured Streptococcus sp.
ATTTTCACACCCTTTCGTCTATTAGTATAGAAGAAAGCTCTCAGCACATGTTGAGGCGGTATCACTGCTTGTACGAGCTGATTAAACATGGGTGTAGCTAGTGAAAGTCCTACAGTAAGGAGTTTAAACATGAAATTCCATGAATTTGGTGATAAGAATTTGCCTCCTATTTTATTGATACATGGTGGTGGCAGTTCTTGGTGGAATTATCTTCGTCAAGCACGAATCTTGTCAAAAGAATACCGTGTTATTCTACCCACTTTGAATGGCCACGGCGAGGAATATCAACTTGATTATGTTTCTACTGAAGATTCTGCTTTGGAGATTCTAGACTATATCAAAGCAAACTGTGGTAGGAAATTGTTTGCAATCGGTGGTGTTTCACTTGGTGGTCAAATTGCCATGGAGCTTTTGTCTTTAGATAGTGAAATTGCTGAGAAGGGCATTATAGACGGAAGCCTCTGTATTCCTCAACCAAGGTTATCTAAAATCAGCATCTTTCTAGTGTCTCTATTTGGTAAACTGATGTTCAATAAATTCTCTTGCAAACTTCAGTTAAGCATGATGAACAAACTCTATCCTAAACTGGCTTATCCAGAGGAAATAAAAGCTTATTATTTGGAGGATCTGCCAAGGACGCCTGTCAAAACATTGGTGACCATTTACAAAACCTATATGGGGCATTACAAGCTGAAAGATATGATTTCTGCTAGCAAGGCTCAGGTTCTGTATATCTATGGTGAAAAAGAATTGAACTGTGTGAAAAAATCAGCGAAATTATTTCATCAGCTACATGCAAATACAATTTTGTATGAAGCAAAGGGCTATAATCACGGCTATTTGTCAGCTTACCTGCCTCAAGAGTGGATTGATTTGGTGGCACCATTTTTAAAGAGTGAACCATTGGGAATGTGTAATGAATCTGATATGTCACAAGGAGGTATCTTATGCTAGGAGCAATTATTGGAGATATTGTCGGTTCTGTTTACGAATGGAACAATATCAAAACGAAGGATTTTCCTTTATTTAGGAAGGACTGCTTTTTTACAGATGACACGGTCATGACCTGTGCTGTTGCAGAAGCGATTATGAATGGGGGACAAAAAGACGACTTCATTGACGCGATGAAGAAATATGGCAGACTGTATCCGAATGCTGATTACGGTGCTCGGTTTAATGCATGGCTAAAGAGCGATAACCGTGAGCCTTATAATAGCTTTGGGAATGGATCAGCTATGCGTGTTTCTCCATGTGCTTGGGTCATGGACTGTGGTTTTTATGCGAGAACCGGAATGTGGCCATCATCTAGAGAACTTGCGAGTCTTTCTGCAGAGGTAACTCATAATCATCCAGAAGGTATCAAAGGTGCAATGGCTACAGCTGATGCTATCTTTCTATGTCGTTTTTACTTTAGTGGTCATTGTAGAGAATACGAGCAACCAATTAACGACAATCCAGCAGAGTGTAAAAGACGGATTAAGGATTATCTAGAGAAGGAATACGGCTACAATCTATCTCAAACTTTAGATGAAATTCGCTCTACATACCGTTTTAATGAAACATGCCAGGAAACTGTCCCTCAAGCCATTATTGCCTTTCTTGAAAGTACAGATTTCGAAGATGCGATAAGAAATGCCATCTCACTTGGTGGCGACAGTGATACTCTCGCTGCAATCACTGGCAGCATAGCCGAGGCAGCTTACGGCATTCCTAATTGGATAAAGGATAAGGCTTATTCTTACTTGGATAAACCCTTAAAGGATGTAGTTATGCGATGGGAAAATAGAATAAAATCATATTAATCTCCAGTACGTCAGATTTCTCTTTTCTGAGTTTTCATTATATAATAGCATTATATGTAATGGTAAATGCAGCTACGTTAACATTTCTATTTAAAAATGAAGGAGTATTATCAATGAAAAAAGCAATGGTAATTATTAACCCTACTTCTGGTGGCGAGAAGGCTTTGGATTACAAAGAAAAGCTGGAGAATAAAGCAAAAGAATATTTTGAGCACGTAGAAACCAAAATTACCGAAAAAGCGCTTGATGCAACACATTTTGCTGAAGAAGCTTCTCGTGAGCACTACGATGCAGTGGTTGTGTTTGGTGGAGATGGGACTGTCAATGAAGTTATTTCGGGTATTGCTGAGAGAGGCTACATTCCTAAGTTAGGAATTATCCCTGGTGGGACGGGTAACCTCATTACAAAACTTTTGAAAATCAATCAAGATATCGATGGCGCAATTGATGAACTGGATTTCAACTTAACCAATAAGATTGATATCGGAAAAGCGAATGACAATTATTTTGGTTATATCTTTAGTATCGGCTCTCTTCCTGAAGCGATTCACAATGTTGAAATCGAGGACAAGACAAAATTCGGTATTTTAGCCTATGCTGTAAATACCATGAAGTCTGTCATGACGGATCAGGTCTTTAACATTAAGGTTGAGACAGAAAATGGAAATTATGTTGGTGAAGCTAGTCATGTTTTGGTTCTCTTGACAAATTACTTCGCTGATAAGAAAATCTTTGAAGAAAATAAGGATGGCTATGCCAACATTTTGATTCTGAAAGATGCGTCTCTATTCTCCAAATTATCAGTCATTCCTGATTTACTAAAAGGAGATGTTGTCGGCAATGATAATATTGAGTATATCAGAGCGCGTAATATTAAGATCTCTTCAGATAGTGAATTGGAGTCAGATGTTGACGGCGATAAATCGGATAACCTACCTGTAGAAATCAAAGTTCTAGCTCAACGAGTAGAAGTATTTTCAAAACCGAAAGAGTAGAAAATAAAAATTAGTTTATTATTCACAACGAAATTAAGTTCTATATCAACGATTGGAGGAGGAATGAATTCTCTATTTGATGAATTTCGAACAATTTGTTCTCATTTAAACCAAGTCGGAATCACTCCGACGCTCATGGGGTCTTTGGGTTTTGAATACCGATCAAATGAAGAATGGGGGCCGTCTGACATTGACATTCATGTGCCTGGTGACTCTAGAGGTTGGGAAGCACCTGATCATCTCAGAATTTATGAGTGGGACAAGATAATGAAAGTGATGAAACACTTAGGCTATGCCTTAATAGATATTCATGAGCATGAATTCCAAAAAGATGGTCTGAGTGTTGAGTATGGAAGTATCGATTCTTTACCTGATTTTGCAGGAGTTTCGGAATCGGATATAGAGCTGATTCATCTCGAAAACATCACTTTTCGCATTCCAAATCTAGAACAGTTTTTAAGTATTTACAAGGCTTCTTCCCAAGATTCTTATCGAAATGAACACAATAACAATAAGGATTTTAAAAAAATTGAGTGGCTGGAAAGACATTTGTAAATCATCATTTGAAAAGTAGCAAGTTGTAAGACTGGCTGCTTTTTTATTTATAGAACCAAACCACTAGAATCTACGGACAAGCCTTGAAAATAAAATACGAAAGTAGTATACTAGAATCACAATTATGAAAACGTTTGCGTAAAATTGGAATTAAAACTCTAGGAGACAAATTGATGGAATTAAGTGCTATTTACCACAGGCCAGAGTCGGAGTATGCCTATCTTTATAAGGATAAGAAACTTCATATTCGGATTCGAACTAAGAAAGGGGACATCGAAAGCATCATCTTGCATTATGGGGACCCTTTTATCTTTATGGAGGAGTTTTATCAGGATGTAAAGGAAATGGCCAGAATAACTTCTGATGCCTTATTTGATTATTGGCAGGTTGAAGTGTCCGTTGACTTTGCACGTATCCAGTATCTCTTTGAACTCAAGGATACAGAAGATCAAAGCATTTTGTATGGCGATAAAGGGTGTGTGGAAAATTCTCTAGAAAATCTTCATGCTATTGGAAATGGATTTAAGTTGCCTTATCTTCATGAGATTGATGCATGCCTGATTCCTGACTGGGTTTCAAATACGGTGTGGTATCAGATATTTCCTGAGAGATTTGCTAATGGAAATGCTCGATTAAACCCAGAAGGGACTTTAGACTGGGATTCATCTGTCACACCTAAGAGTGATGATTTCTTTGGTGGTGATTTACAGGGGATTATTGACCATCTGGATTACTTGCAAGACTTGGGAATTACTGGACTTTATCTTTGTCCTATCTTTGAATCTACGAGCAATCATAAGTACAATACGACGGATTACTTTGAAATTGACCGTCATTTTGGGGACAAGGAGACCTTTCGGGAACTGGTCGAGCAAGCTCATCAGCGTGGCATGAAAATCATGCTGGATGCTGTATTTAATCATATTGGTTCGCAATCTCCTCAATGGCAAGATGTTATCGAAAACGGTGAGGAGTCTGCTTATAAAGATTGGTTCCATATTCAACAATTCCCAGTGACAACTGAAAAGCTAGTTAATAAAAGAGACTTACCCTATCATGCTTTTGGTTTTGAGGACTATATGCCTAAGCTAAATACTGCCAATCCAGAGGTCAAGAATTATCTTTTAAAGGTTGCGTCTTATTGGATTGAAGAGTTTGATATCGATGCTTGGCGTTTGGATGTGGCTAATGAGATTGACCATCAGTTTTGGAGGGATTTTCGCAAGGCAGTTCTAGCTAAAAAACCTGATCTTTATATCCTTGGAGAAGTCTGGCATACGTCTCAGCCATGGCTAAATGGAGATGAGTTCCATGCCGTCATGAATTATCCTTTATCTGATAGTATCAAGAACTATTTCTTACGAGGAATTAAGAAGACAGACCAGTTCATCAATGAAATCAATGGCCAGTCTATGTACTACAGGCAGCAGATTTCAGAGGTCATGTTTAATCTCTTGGATTCGCATGATACAGAGCGAATCTTGTGGACGGCCAATGAAGACGCTCAACTGGTCAAATCAGCCTTAACCTTTCTCTTTTTACAAAAAGGAACACCCTGCATCTATTACGGAACAGAGTTATCCTTGACCGGAGGACCAGACCCAGATTGTCGTCGTTGTATGCCTTGGGAACGCGTATCAAGTGACAATGATATGCTGAATTTCATGAAGAAGCTGATTAATATTAGAAAACAAGCGTCAGCAACCATTCAGCATGGTAAGTATGATCTTCAAGAAATCAAACCAGATCTAGTAGCCTTGGAATGGAAATACGAAGGACAGGTTCTCAAAGCTATATTCAACCAATCGACAGAAGATTATCTTTTAGAGAAGGAAACCGTAGCACTAGCAAGCAATTGCCGAGAATTGGAAAATCAGCTTGTCATCTCTCCAAAAGGTTTTGTGATTTTCTAAAAACTAGTTGATGAAGATTATGGTTTATTTTACAACTTATATAGTATAATAAGGCTAGTTACTAAACCTGTAAAAGGAGAAAGAGATGAAGAAATCACGAAAATTAGCCACATTAGGAATCTGTTCCGTCTTGTTTTTAGGCTTGGCTGCTTGTCAACAACAAAATACTACTTCTAAGGGGACGAATCAAAGACAAAGTAGTTCAGCGAAAGTTCCATGGAAAGCTTCATACACCAACCTAAACAATCATGTAAGTACAGAAGAGGTCAAATCTCTCTTATCAGCTCACTTGGATCCAAATAGTGTCGATGCATTTTTTAATCTTGTAAATGATTATAATACTATTGTCGGATCAACTGGCTTATCAGGAGATTTCACTTCCTTTACTCACACAGAATACGATGTTGAGAAAATTAGCAACCTTTGGAATCAAAAGAAGGGCGATTTTGTTGGGACCAACTGCCGTATTAACAGTTATGCCCTCTTGAAAAATTCAGTCACCATTCCAAAGTTTGAAAAGAATGACCAGCTTCTTTTTGTGGATAACGATGCGATTGATAAGGGAAAGGTCTTTGATGCGAAAGATAAGGAAGAGTTTGATATTCTATTTTCGAGAGTCCCTACTGAAGCGACTACAGATATCAAGGTTCACGCTGAAAAGATGGAAACATTCTTCTCCCACTTTCAATTTAACGATAAAGCTCGAATGCTATCTGTAGTCTTGCACGACAATCTGGATGGTGAGTATCTGTTTGTAGGCCACGTTGGAGTTTTAGTGCCTGCTGATGATGGATTTTTATTTGTAGAGAAATTGACTTTCGAAGAGCCCTACCAAGCGATTAAATTTGCCAGCAAGGAAGATTGTTACAAGTATTTAGGCACCAAGTATGCGGATTATACAGGCGAGGGACTGGCTCAGCCTTTTATCATGGATAATGATAAGTGGGTTAAGCTTTAATGGTGATATAATATGACAGTAATCTTAGGACTTTTATTTATATTTTTGATGAGTTAATCATTAATAGCCAGGAACCACGAAAACATGAAACATTTATTGATTCTATCCAAAGATACGATATTGATGGGGAAGGCTAACAATCAGAAGTATGAGAAGTGAGTGAGGAGGAAGATTCATAATTAAAAATCAGAGTCTTCTTTACAGTATTGCTCATATTTTCAGACAGTCCATTTGTAGTTTTATTTGGATTGGTATATAATTTAACTTAAAGAGAATAGGAGGACTAGTCGAATGAAATTAAAAGATTTTACAGAAAAAGAACAAGAAATGATTAAGAAGGGGCTTACGACGTCTAAGATTAGTGACAAGGAAACTGCTGAGAAAATTCTTGCTCTAGTACCACAAGACTTGATTAAGCGAATCCCATTTTTCGTCAGAAAACATGCTACGACACGTACGATTAAACGCATTTCAAATGAACACCCTGAACTCTACGCTGCAGCTCAAACAAGTGGTGAAATTCCAGAAAAAGAACGCGAAGAATTGCGTCAGATTATCACAACTATCTTTGAACAAAAGATGAATAAGCATAGTATTAAGTAGAGAATGAAAAAATATTTTATTGGCGGTTTGGGAAGCAATGTCTATCATAGCAAGGATTTTCTTCAAGAACTAGATTCGCAGGTTTACTTTCTAAATCCATATGAAAAGCGTCTTAGAGATGAAACAGAATTGAAATCATGGTTTAAAAATGAGATTGTAGAGGAAAAATCTATTTATCTGATAGGCCATTCTCTTGGAGGAGATTTGGCGCGTTATCTCGCGTCGGAATTTCAAGAAGTGAAGAAACTGATTCTTTTGGATGGTGGCTATCTAGATTTAGATAAGATTTTACCTTTAGATACAGAGTTAGAGGAAACTAAAAACTATATTGAATCTCAAGTCGTTTCGGACTTAGATGTTCTTATTTCTAAAGAAAAATCTGAAGCAAAGCATTGGTCAGAAAATATGGAGAAAGCCGTAAGACAGTCCTATCACTGGGATGCGGAGTATAATAGATATGAGTTAGCTATAAAATATGAAAATATAGAAGCGATCCTCCGCCTACGGAGGAAAATACAAGCTTTTAAGAGAGAAGTGGGAGATGCTTTGTTTATCAGTCCTCGCTATCCTAATGAAGCTACATGGAGAGAGGAAACCCTAAAAGAATTGCCAGACTATTTTGATACTATTTTCTAGAGAACTTTGGCCATGAGCTTTATACTGAAGCCCCCAAAGAAATCGCTAGTCTAATTAATGAGTGGATCGCTTATTCTCTATGAGCTACTTGTATTGCTGGAAATGGTATAAGATGAAAATCTACAAGTCACTAATTCTCATATAACAAAAAAAGCGAACAGGCTCTTTTTCTGTGATTCAGAAGAGAACTTGTTCGTTTTTATCTTACTTTCCTTAAAAAGCTCGATACACATAGGGATTTTCTGGTTTATCGACTTTTGTAAAACTGTCGATTTCCAAGGTTGGGAGATTTTGTTTGAGTTCTTTATGGTAGTGATTGACCAGTTTTCCTTTGGCTGTTATCCAGGTGTTATTCTCATACTGACGGGTATTTCCCTTGGTCAGCAATCCATAGACACCAGTATCCGCGATACAATGGATAATGCCGAAGCGGAACAGAAATTGGCTATTGGCATGACTGGGGTCGTTATAGACAAAGCCTGTGAACTGGACTGTCTTGCCCTCGAATTCATCTGGATAGTCGTAGATAGCTTCCATGACTTCCATATAGTTTTCATTCGTGATGTGAATGCTATCTTGGGACAAGTATTGATCCGCCGCCGTTCGCATTTCCGTTTCATAGGCTGATTTTGAAAAATAAGAACTGGTATCTGGTTTCAAATATTGGCTTGTCGTCCCTTCACTTGTCTGAATGGCTTGATCCGTGCCTTCTGATAAGGGGAAATGATATCCTTTGGCAGAAACAGTCTGAGAATCCAAGCTAACAGTTGGGAAAGTTAAACCGACGACAATCGGAATAGCCAGAAGCGCAACACTTGTCACCCTGGCCAATCGACCGTTCAAATGACTGTGGGTTTTAACTTGCTTCATCCAGATATACAGCTGGACAATTGCCAAGATAAAGGAAAGTACCATGGAGATATAGGCCAGATAGGAATAGTGCATGTTGATGTACTGGTTTAATTTGCCCGACAGATGGAGATAAATGGTCAATTCAAAATAGCCAGCTAAAACTAAAAATCGAATCATAGGATGACTCCAATCAAGAGAGAATAGACTAAGACAACGAGTGTCACAATCGTAATGAAGTGACTGATAAATCGTGCTTTCAAGTAATTTTTCATCATGAGAATATTTTTGATATCCAGCATTGGACCAATCACCAGAAAGGCCAGAACTGGTGCCAAACCGAAACTAGAGAGTAGAGAAGCACCGATAAAGGCATCCGCCTCACTACAGAGCGAAAGAAGAAAGGCCAGAATCATCAAGAGCAGGATGGCAAAAAGAGGGGTCGCACTGATAGAGGTCAGAATCCGAGTCGGAACGTAGACCTGTATTATAGAAGCAAAGAGACAGCCAAATACTAAATAACGTCCCGTATCAAAAAATTCATCAATGGCTTGCACAAAGACTTGAAAAACTTTTTTTGCAGGGCTTAAGTGAGAAAAATTATGCTCATGACAGGCCAGACGATTTTCTTTTTGAATCGGTTCTTGCCAGAAAAATCCTAGAAAAATTCCTAGTATTACAGCCACAAGAATGGACCCCAGAGCTCGTAATAGGGCGACATGGAAGGAGTTGCCAAAGGCAGAATAGGTCGCAAATAGAACAATAGGATTGATAACAGGTGCTGTTACGAGAAAGGGAACAGCCGTGTAACTGGGAACCTTCTTTTCCAGAAAACGATTGATGATGGGGACGATTCCACATTCACAAGAAGGGAAAAGTATCCCAACGAAGGTCCCAAAAAAGATTCTCCCCCAACGATTTCGAGGGAGAAAATGATAAACCTTGTCAGGTGTGATATAGACCTCAATCAGCCCTGAGACAATACTTCCTATCAGAACGAAGGGAAGGGCTTCAATGATTATAGAGAGAAAAATAGCCCCAGTCTGAAGCACACTAGACGGGAGTTGTTGGAAAGCAGTCATCTAGTTTTTCTTTTCTGTTTTGGCTTTTTTCTCTTTGTCATCAGGGAAAGTGACCTGTTTCAAATCTGGGAGTTTAGCAAACTCTTCAAACATCTTGTCCAAGTCGTCTCGTTTTGTAAATTTTACAGCCATAGGTGTACCTCGATTCTAAATTCTACCTCTATTATACTATTATTTTTAGGAAAAGGGAAAAGTTAAAATTGAGTATCTAACGAATCATAGAGCTTTATAAATCCTGATTAAGTCTGGTAGATTGAGAAAGTTTGACAAAAAAAGTAGATGGTGCTAGAATAACATTAACGAAAGACATTTGAGGGCAGAAAGGTTCCTGCCGCACCTTGAAAAAGGTATCTGAGATGCTGGGTACACCGACCAGCCAAGTGTCCGTTATTTCAAAGGGGGGAGCTTAAATGCTCCTTTTTTGTTTAAAAATTTCAAAAAAGATTATCCCCTCAGCAGGCTCAGGCTTGCGATTTTTTATTTCCCTAAATGTCTTACTCCAGGTCAGGAACATCTTTCAGAACTAGCTATTATGCCAGATCCATTAAATACTTTTGATGTTATGGATTGGTTAAAAAAAGGTGGCAATACTCTCTAAGTACAAGTTATTGCACTATAGAATATAAATCTATTCCCCACATATTGTTTTTAAATACTGTAAGAGCTGATTTGAAACGTTTAGCTTGTGGTATAATAGATTCATGGATAAAAAATATGAAAAAATCTCCCAAGATTTGGGAGTGACGTTAAAGCAAATTGATACCGTTCTAAGTTTGACAGCTGAAGGGGCGACAATCCCCTTTATCGCGCGTTATCGCAAGGACATGACTGGTAGTTTGGATGAGGTGGCAATTAAGGCCATTATTGACTTTGATAAAAGTCTGACCAATCTCAACGACCGTAAGGAAGCTGTTTTGGCTAAGATTCAAGAACAAGGCAAGCTGACCAAGGAGTTGGAAGAGGCAATCTTAGCTGCCGAAAAATTAGCAGATGTAGAAGAACTCTATCTTCCATACAAGGAAAAGCGTCGTACCAAGGCAACCATTGCTCGTGAAGCCGGACTCTTCCCACTTGCTCGCTTGATTTTGCAGAATGTAGCTGATTTAGAAAAAGAGGCTGAAAAGTTTGTCTGTGAAGGATTTGCGACTGGGAAGGAAGCCTTGGCTGGTGCAGTTGATATCTTGGTCGAAGCCTTATCGGAAGATGTCAATTTACGCGCTCTAACTTATCAGGAGGTGCTGAGACACTCCACACTCACTTCTCAAGTCAAGGATGAAAGTCTTGATGAAAAACAAGTCTTTCAGATTTATTATGATTTTTCAGAGACAGTGGGAAATATGCAGGGCTATCGTACCTTAGCCCTCAATCGTGGGGAGAAGCTAGGTGTCTTGAAGGTCGGTTTTGAACATGCGACGGACCGTATTCTTGCCTTCTTTGCTGCTCGTTTCAAGGTAAAAAATGCTTATATTGATGAAGTGGTTCAACAGTCAGTTAAGAAAAAAGTCTTGCCTGCTATCGAACGACGAATTCGGACAGAATTAACCGAGAAGGCAGAAGAAGGAGCTATCCAACTCTTTTCTGACAATCTGCGCAATCTCCTCTTGGTTGCTCCGCTGAAAGGGCGCGTGGTTCTTGGATTTGACCCAGCCTTTCGTACAGGTGCCAAGCTAGCTGTCGTGGATGCAACAGGAAAAATGCTGACAACTCAGGTTATTTATCCTGTTAAACCAGCATCAGCCCGTCAAATCGAAGAAGCCAAGAAAGATTTGGCAGATTTTATTGGTCAATACGGCGTGGAGATTATTGCCATCGGAAATGGTACGGCTAGTCGTGAAAGTGAAGCTTTTGTAGCGGAAGTTCTGAAAGATTTCCCTGAAGTCAGCTATGTTATCGTCAATGAAAGTGGCGCTTCGGTCTATTCTGCCAGTGAACTTGCTCGTCAGGAGTTTCCAGACTTGACCGTTGAAAAGCGATCGGCTATCTCTATCGCCCGTCGCTTGCAAGATCCCCTTGCCGAATTGGTCAAAATTGATCCTAAGTCAATCGGTGTCGGCCAATACCAGCATGATGTCAGCCAAAAGAAACTGTCTGAAAGTCTGGACTTTGTTGTCGATACAGTGGTTAACCAAGTTGGTGTCAATGTCAACACGGCTAGCCCAGCTCTTCTTTCCCATGTCGCTGGACTCAATAAAACTATTTCTGAAAATATCGTCAAATACCGTGAGGAAGAAGGAAAAATCACTTCACGCGCCCAAATCAAGAAAGTTCCTCGTCTGGGAGCAAAGGCCTTTGAGCAAGCAGCTGGTTTCCTCCGTATCCCTGAAAGTAGCAATATCCTTGATAATACAGGAGTTCACCCAGAAAACTATGCTGCAGTTAAGGAACTCTTCAAACGTTTAGACATCAAAGACCTGAATGAAGAAGCCCAAAGTAAACTCAAGTCGCTTTCAATCAAGGAAATGGCGCAAGAGCTAGACCTTGGTCCAGAAACTCTTAAAGATATCATTGCCGACCTTCTCAAACCAGGTCGAGATTTCCGTGATTCCTTTGACGCACCTGTGCTTCGCCAAGATGTCCTAGATATCAAGGATTTAGTGGTTGGTCAGAAGCTAGAAGGTGTGGTGCGTAATGTAGTTGACTTTGGTGCCTTCGTTGACATTGGAATTCACGAGGACGGCTTGATTCATATTTCCCACATGAGTCGCAAGTTTATCAAACACCCTAGTCAAGTGGTGTCAGTTGGAGATTTGGTGACCGTTTGGGTCAAGAAAATTGATACTGAACGTGAAAAAGTCAATCTGTCGCTCCTAGCTCCAAATGAAACTGACTGATTACGTCAAGCAGGTCTCACTAGAAGACTTCGGCAGACCTTTTATCCATCATGTCCAGTGGAATAGGCGTCTACGTTCGACAGGTGGGCGATTTTTCCCAAAAGATGGGCACTTGGATTTTAATCCCAAGGTTTATCAGGAACTGGGTCTGGATGTTTTTAGGAAAATTGTCCGACATGAACTCTGTCATTATCACCTCTATTTTCAAGGGAAGGGCTATCAACACAAGGATCGGGATTTTAAGGAACTTTTGAAAGCAGTGGATGGATTACGCTTTGTGCCCTCCTTGACAAATAGCCACTCTAAACCACTCAAACTTTATCGTTGTCAATCCTGCCAGCAAAGTTATCATCGCAAGCGAAGGATTGATACCAAACGCTATCGCTGTGGACTTTGTCGAGGTAAATTGCTACTAATAAATCAGCCTGAGGACTGATGAAAGCCGAGCCTAACCGTGATATACTATGTCTAACCTAGCAGAAAGAGGAAATATCATGAACAGTAAATTTTATAAAATGAGACGAAATCGCATGATTTCAGGAGTTCTGGCGGGTCTGTCAGACAAGTGGAACTTTGATGTTACCCTTGTTCGTTTTCTATTTGCTATTTTTACAGTCGCAAACTTTGGACTTGGCGTGATTATCTATATCATCCTAGCTTCTATCATGCCAACCAAGGAAGAAATCGAAGCAGAAATGTACGGAACAGGCCCACGTAAACGCAAAGAAGCCCAAGCCATTGACGATAATGAAGGCTGGTTTTGGTGAGTTAAATAAGAAAATAAGCTTTGTATTATAGAAGACAAGGCTTTTTTTCATCTTGTCAGAATCTATGGCTAAATGGTATAATAAGCGTATGAAACTATTTTAATGAATATTGTAGTACATGTTAGACATTCTATTATGAAACTTATCAAGAAGAATTAAAATTATAAATTTCAGGAAAATATGGAGAAACTTTATGTTTGGACAAAATGTTACAAAATTGATTATTGTTTGCGATGATAAAACTCATGGATACGGTAATTATTTACGTCAACTTGTAAGTACAAATGATGATGAAGATAATTTAATTGTTGGCACAAAAGATGGTGCGATTGAAGTAGCTGTGTGGCTCGAAAAGGACTATCTAGCTAATATGGCAACTTTAACCTCTGAACAACATGTACTCTTTATTGGCGAGAATCAATCAAGTAAGAATGAAATATCAAGCATGGACATAAAATTTGAAAAATATGGAATGAAATATGGTTGGTTAGGAAAACGTGGGATGATGCTAGTATCAGAAGTTATTAGTCAACCAGAAACTTATGATGAATTTGTTGATTTTTGTCGTGGATATAAGTCTGACTTTGAAAAGATAGAATTTTCAAAATCACTTCCAGAGCAAGCTTTAGATGCAGTTAATGATGTCGTTGGTGGCAATAAAGCAGCTTTGATAGCAGGAGGTGCACTACTAGGTTTTTTGGCCCCTGGGATTACATTAGCTACTGGTGCAGTGCTAGGTGTTACTCAATTTCTTACAGGAACTGATAAAGAGAAAATCATGGATCAACAATACAGAGGTCTAACAGCGATACTATATATGGATGGATTATCTGAGTTCTTGGAGGGATAATAAATGGAAGGCTTTAGAGAAGGATACGGATTCTTTCAAAAGCACGCTGGTAATTTTACAGGACATACTGCTGGATTGCATTATGTAGACGCTGTAGAATCTGAGATAAAGAAGTTGGTGAATAATCTAAATGAATTTGAAGATAATCGTGCACGTATAGATACACTAAAGGGAGATGTTGCTGAGTTTTGGCATGCTGGGACTTTTAATATTAATGCAGCTATTAATTCTTCAAAAAACAGGGTACAAGTTGATCGTAGCCATGACTTTGGCTCTGCTGATATTACAGGAATAAACTTCGATGCTGAATTTGGTTTAAAATATTATAAAAATGGAGCATCCAGTGCAGAACAACAAGCTAAGAGCATTTTTCAACGTTTTAGCGAATATAAGTCTCAAGGTGGAAAAGATAGTTTAGATTTATATTTAGAGAAGAGAGGATACTCAGCAGACACAATTTTGAGTGATCCAGTTTACGCAGGTCAGTATAGAGTAATTCCATCAGATCAGTTAGAAGAAGCGACTATGTTTTTAGAGCGAAAAATAAGAGAAGAAGCTGTAAAGCGACCGGAGCAAGTTCATCGCTATGAAGAAACTCTAAAATTACTGAGTGATAAAGTTAAAGATAATAAGGGGAATGAATCGATTGTTTTGTCGGAACAGGAAGCACGTGAACTTGCAAAATTGTCTAAAGAGGGTGGAGTAAATTCTAAGGATTTACACTTAACAACTGAAGAATTGATTAAGTATACCAATATCTTAAGACATGCGTATAAAGCTGGCTTAACTGCAGCAACCATATCAATGGTGTTAAGAGTTGCTCCTGAAGTATTGAATGCCATAGCTTATCTAATTAAAAATGGAGAAATTGAAGAATGTCAATTCAAAAAGATAGGATTTGCGGCTATTACAGGTGCAGGCGAAGGATTTGTAAGAGGTACAGTTTCAGCAGCAATTACAGCAAGTTGTAAGGCAGGGCTATGTGGTAGTGCAATGAAATCTATCGATCCATCAGTAGTTGGTGCAGTGACTGTATTAGTGATGAATTCAATGAAAAATTCGTATCAAGTCACTACTGGCAACATGAGTAGAGCTGAGATGGTTAATGAGTTAATAAAAGAAATGTTTGTGACAACTTGTGCTTTATCTATGGGTTCTGTGAGCCAATCTCTGATTGAAATTCCTGTACTAGGGTACATGATTGGTAGTTTTGTAGGATCGATAGCTGGTTCTGTAATTTACTCTTCAATATATAATCCAGTACTATCATTTTGTGTCGATTCAGGATTTACTCTATTTGGTTTAGTGGATCAAAATTACGAGTTGCCAGAAGAAGTATTAAAAGAAATAGGAATTGAAGTTTTTGAATATGAAAAGTTTGAATACGAACCGTTTGAATATGAGAAGTTTGAATACAAGCGATTTGAATATGAACAATTTGAGTATGAGAAACTTCATACGATATTCCTAAGAAGAGGAGTTATAGGTGTAAATTGTGTAGGATATTTATAATACTTGGATTGGATGTCTTTTATAAGTACGAGTATATTTATAATTATATAAGACAATTTATTTCTATCCGAAATTTTTTTAAGTTAGAGCAGTCAATAACTGTTAAATGCTAAAATAGAAACGCAAAGAAGCCCAAGCCATTGACGATAATGAAGGCTGGTTTTGGTGAGGTAGAAACAGTTATTTTACTGTTAGTCTATGAATTCGACTAATCTATTTTAAAATTTTTGAACCCTTGTATCTGCAAGGGTTTTCTTCTTGCCTTCTTTTTATGGTATAATATTTTTAATGAAATGGGTATATTTCCTCCAATCTTACAAAAATGTAAGATTAAAGTCTCTTTTGTAAGGTTAGGTTATGGCAAGCGGTCTTTTTTTGATGTAAACTAGACTCATAAAGAACAAAGGAGTAACATCATGAAACAAATCTTACAGAAGAAAATTAGAAAACCAAGCCACAAAGAAATCGAGCGTGTTCAGCTGGGATGCGCTATGATGCAAGCAACATTTCATTTGATGGGATATTAAGAAAGGAGATTCTCATGACACTTTTAGATGTAAAACACGTTCAAAAAATTTATAAAACTCGTTTTCAGGGCAACCAAGTAGAAGCCCTCAAGGATATTCACTTTACCGTAGAAAAGGGTGACTACGTTGCCATCATGGGTGAGTCTGGTTCTGGTAAATCAACTCTTCTCAATATTCTAGCTATGCTGGATAAACCAACTCGTGGTCAGGTTTACCTGAATGGAACGGACACCGCAACCATTAAAAATTCACAGGCTTCTAGCTTCCGTCGTGAAAAGTTGGGCTTTGTCTTTCAAGACTTTAATTTGCTAGATACTCTGTCTGTTAAGGACAATATCTTGCTTCCACTTGTCTTGTCAAGAAGACCTATTACAGAGATGATGAAGAAATTGGTGGTGACAGCTGAGAATCTGGGCATCAACCAATTACAAGAGAAGTACCCTTACGAGATTTCAGGTGGGCAGAAACAGCGTGTAGCAGTAGCTCGTGCCATCATCACAGAACCTGAAATTCTTCTTGCGGACGAGCCAACAGGTGCCCTTGACTCCAAGTCATCTGCAGCCTTACTTGATGTTTTTGATGAAATCAATGAGCGTGGCCAAACCATTCTCATGGTAACCCACTCAACAGCAGCAGCTAGCAGAGCCAAGCGCGTGCTCTTTATCAAAGACGGCATTCTTTACAACCAAATCTACCGTGGAGAGAAGACAGAGCGTCAGATGTTCCAAGAAATCTCTGATACCTTGACTGTCATGGCAAGCGAGGTGAATTAGTATGTTTCGATTAACCAATAAGTTAGCGGTATCGAACTTGATTAAAAACCGCAAACTCTACTATCCTTTTGCGCTGGCTGTTCTCTTGGCAGTCACTGTCACCTATCTCTTTTACTCTCTAACCTTCAATCCCAAGATTTCGGAAATCCGTGGAGGGACAACCATTCAAGCTACTCTTGGATTTGGTATGTTTGTCGTCACCCTTGCGTCAGCCATTATCGTCCTTTATGCCAATAGTTTTGTCATGAAAAACCGTTCCAAGGAACTGGGGATTTATGGTATGTTGGGTTTGGAGAAGCGTCACCTGATCAGTATGACCTTTAAGGAGTTAGTGGTATTTGGGATTCTAACTGTTGGAGCAGGTATCGGTATTGGAGCCTTGTTTGACAAGTTAATTTTCGCTTTCTTGCTCAAACTGATGAAATTGAAGGTTGAGCTGGTCGCTACCTTCCAAATGAATGTTGTCATTGCAGTACTTGTTGTCTTTGGATTGATTTTCCTAGGCCTCATGTTCCTGAATGCCCTTCGAATCGCCCGTATGAATGCCCTCCAGCTCTCGCGTGAAAAAGCAAGCGGAGAGAAAAGAGGTCGTTTCCTACCTCTCCAAACTATTCTTGGTTCTATTAGCTTAGGAATTGGATATTATCTTTCCCTTACCGTAAAAGATCCTCTTACAGCCTTAACAACCTTCTTCTTAGCTGTTTTACTGGTTATCTTTGGTACTTATCTTTTGTTCAATGCAGGGATTACCGTCTTCCTACAAATCTTAAAGAAAAACAAGAAATACTATTACCAACCAAATAACCTTATCTCAGTCTCTAACTTGATTTTCCGTATGAAGAAAAATGCAGTTGGATTAGCAACAATCGCTATTTTGTCAACAATGGTCTTGGTTACCATGTCTGCAGCGACAAGCATTTTCAATGCCTCAGAATCCTTTAAAAAAGTGATGAATCCGCATGACTTTGGAATTACTGGACAAAATGTTGAAAAAGAAGACTTGGACAAACTCTTGAGCCAGTTTGCAAGTGACAAAGGTTATAGTGTCAAAGAGAAAGAAGTGCTTCGTTACAGTAACTTTGGTATTGCAAATCAAGAAGGAACCAAGTTAACCATTTTTGAAAAAGGACAAAACCGTGTCCAACCTAAAACAGTCTTCATGGTATTTGACCAAAAAGATTATGAAAATATGACTGGTCAAAAACTCTCTCTATCAGGGAATGAGGTCGGTCTATTTGCCAAAAATGACGGACTGAAAGGACAGAAAGCTCTAACTCTAAATAACCATCAATTTTCTGTCAAAGAAGAATTTAATACAGATTTTATTGTGAACCATGTTCCAAATCAGTTTAATATTTTTACTACTGATTACAATTACCTTGTTGTTCCTAATTTGCAAGCATTTTTAGACCAATTCCCAGATTCGGCTATCTATAATCAGCTTTACGGTGGTATGAATGTAAATATCAGTGAAGAAGAACAACTCAAAGTCGCTGAAGAATATGAAAAATACTTACAAAAGTTTAATTCTCAATTAAACACTGAAGGTAGCTATGTGTATGGTAGCAATCTAGCAGATGCCAGTGCTCAGATGAGTGCCCTCTTTGGTGGTGTCTTCTTTATCGGTATTTTCCTATCCATTATCTTTATGGTCGGAACCGTTCTGGTCATCTACTACAAACAAATTTCTGAAGGCTATGAAGACCGTGAACGCTTTATTATCTTGCAGAAAGTCGGTTTAGATCAAAAGCAAATCAAGCAAACCATCAACAAACAGGTTTTAACTGTTTTCTTCCTTCCTTTGCTTTTTGCCTTCATACATCTAGCCTTTGCCTACCATATGCTTAGTCTGATTTTAAAAGTGATTGGTGTAATAGATACGACTATGATGTTGACTGTGACCTTGTCTATCTGCGCTATCTTCCTCATCGCCTATGTGCTGATTTTCATGATTACTTCAAGAAGTTATCGCAAGATTGTCCAAATGTAAAAAAGATACCTCGACTTCAAAATCGAGGTATTTCTTGTGTTTTATACTCAATAAAAATCAAAAAGCAAACTAGGAAGCTAGCCGCAGGTTGCTCAAAGCACTGCTTTGAGGTTGCAGATAGAACTGACGAAGTCAGCTCAAAACACAGTTTTGAGGTTGTAGATAAGACTGACGAAGTCAGTAACCATACATACGGCAAGGCAACGCTGACGTGGTTTGAAGAGATTTTCGAAGAGTATTAAATGCTGAAAAGTTGTCCTAGCAGAAAGGTTACTCCCATGGTCAAGAGACCAATAGCAAGGTTCCGAATCATAGCTGTTTTGGTTGGAGCTTTTCCAAGTCTGGCACTAGTATAACCAGTGAGAAGAAGGGCAACACCGACGATAAGGACAGTAGCAGGGATGCGGTATTCACTTGGGAAAATAGTTACTGAGAGCATTGGAGGCAAACTTCCAAGGAAAAAAGAAATAAAGCTAGAGATAGCAGCGTGCCAAGGATTGGTAAACTCTTCATACTCAATCCCATATTTTTCCTCTACCAAAGCCTTGAGCGGATTTTTAAGAAAGGCCTTGTTGGTTAAGAGTTGAGCAGAGGTTTCACATTCTCCATTTTGGATATAAGCTACATAGAGAGACTTTTTTGCTAGTTCCATATCTTGGTCTAGCAAGAGTTTCTCACGCGCAACGGCTGCTTCCTCGGTATCTTTTTGAGTTGAAACGGATACATATTCTCCACCAGCCATTGAAAAGGCACCAGCCAAAATAGCTGCAAATCCTGATAAAAAGATAATCCAGATATTGCTCGTAGCACTAGCAACCCCGATAACCACACCAGCAATGGAAATAATTCCATCATTGGCACCAAGAACACCCGCACGCAGGATATTTAAACGACCTGCAAAATTTGAATCGATTTCGTGATTTGTTTCTGACATATTATTCTCCTTTTTATCCAGTATAAAGGAAAAATATAAGGAAATCAATCTTTTAAAAGTATCTGAAAAAAGTTGCACGATTTTAATGATATAAAAATGTCGACATCTTCTCTAATAGATCAAACACCGAAGGTAAAGAGTATAGAATTGCATAAAAAATTTTAAATTAAATACGATAAACATTTTGTTCACTTTATAATCGTTTACAAGAGAAAAATTAGTATTAAATCAAATAAAATCCAAATATTTTGCGAACTTTTTTATATCTTTTTCGTAAAAGGCTTTACAAGTTCTTAAAAACATGATATAGTAATAAAGCTTAGAAAATGAGATGATGTTTTCTAGCAAATATAAACCCGAGTAAAAAATGCCTACGGACAGGCAGGGTTGAATGCCGAAGCGTGGTTGAAAAACCACATTATTGATAGGGTTAAAAGCCTACTTTTATAAGTTGATGTTAGGACGTTTGTCCTAATTCATAAATTTTTAGTGTGGTGAAAGCACACGTCATCTTGTGAAACGATCAATAAAGTACGTAATATTTGCTACTAGAGAGTTTGGAAACATCAGGAACAGACATACTCAACAGAAACAAACATAAAAACGTCAGAAGATTGCAGAGCAGGTGAAAACCTGCTCTTTTTTCATGAGTCAACCTTTAGTTCCTTAGTTTTCATAAGGTCCTAAAAATATTGAAAGGAGTATGTCTTGAAGGAGTTAGATCAAAACCAAGCCCCAATTTATGAGGCCTTGGTGAAGTTGCGCAAGAAAAGGATTGTTCCCTTTGATGTTCCAGGTCACAAACGCGGACGAGGAAATCCAGAACTTGTTGAACTACTAGGAGAAAAATGTGTTGGCATTGATGTCAATTCGATGAAACCCTTGGATAATTTAGGCCATCCCATTTCGATTATTCGGGATGCAGAGGAGCTAGCGGCGGATGCTTTTGGAGCTAGCCATGCCTTTCTCATGATTGGGGGAACAACTTCATCGGTACAAACTATGATTCTGTCAACCTGCAAGGCTGGAGATAAGATTATTCTGCCACGAAATGTCCACAAATCTGCTATCAATGCGCTGGTTCTATGTGGTGCCATTCCCATCTATATCGAGATGAGTGTAGATCCTAAAATTGGTATCGCTTTAGGTCTTGAAAATGACCGAGTAGCCCAGGCCATAAAGGACCATCCAGATGCCAAGGCCATTTTGATTAACAATCCTACTTACTACGGAATCTGTTCAGACCTAAGGGGATTGACAAAAATGGCTCATGAAGCTGGCATGATGGTTTTAGTAGATGAAGCCCACGGAGCGCATTTGCATTTTACAGATAAATTGCCAATTTCTGCTATGGATGCAGGAGCTGATATGGCAGCAGTCTCCATGCATAAGTCTGGTGGAAGTTTGACACAAAGTTCGCTTCTTTTAATCGGGGAGCAGATGAATTCGGAGTACGTTCGTCAGATAATCAACCTGACCCAGTCAACATCCGCCTCTTATTTGTTGATGGCTAGTCTGGATATTTCACGTCGCAACTTGGCTCTTCGTGGTAAAGAGTCGTTTGAGAAGGTCATTGAGCTATCCGAGTACGCTCGTCGTGAAATCAATGCTATCGGTGGCTACTATGCCTACTCAAAAGAGTTAATAGACGGTGTTTCGGTTTGTGATTTTGACGTGACCAAGCTGTCAGTTTACACTCAGGGTATTGGCTTAACAGGTATCGAGGTTTATGACCTCCTACGAGACGAATACGACATTCAGATTGAGTTTGGTGATATTGGCAATATCTTGGCTTATATTTCGATTGGTGACCGCATCCAAGACATCGAGCGCTTGGTTGGTGCTCTTGCTGATATCAAGAGACTTTACTCTAGAGATGGAAAAGACTTGATAGCTGGAGAATATATCCAGCCCGAGTTAGTACTGTCTCCACAAGAAGCCTTCTATTCAGAAAGAAAAAGTTTAACCTTGGATGAGTCTGTTGGACAGGTCTGTGGGGAATTTGTCATGTGCTATCCTCCAGGGATTCCTATCTTGGCTCCTGGAGAACGCATTACACGAGAAATTGTCGACTATATCCAATTTGCCAAGGAACGTGGTTGCTCTCTCCAAGGGACGGAAGATCCTGAGGTCAATCACATCAACGTCATTAAGAGAAAGGAGAACTAGATGGATTTATGGTTTTCTGAAGTTCATACTCCAGATGTGAAATTGTCCCTGAGAACTGCCAAACAACTCTACGCTGGTAAAAGTGAATGGCAGGATATCGAAGTCTTAGATACGCCAGCTTTTGGAAAGATTTTGATTTTAAATGGGCACGTCTTATTCTCAGATGCGGATGATTTTGTCTACAATGAAATGACTGTCCACGTTCCCATGGCTGTCCACCCAAATCCCAAGAAAGTCTTGGTTATTGGGGGTGGCGACGGTGGTGTTGCCCAAGTATTAACACTCTATCCTGAACTGGAACAAATCGATATTGTGGAACCAGATGAGATGCTAGTTGAGGTTTGTCGTGAGTATTTCCCAGATTTTGCCGCGGGACTTGATGACCCTCGTGTTACCATTTACTATCAAAATGGACTTCGTTTTTTACGAAACTGTGAAGATGATTACGATATTATCATCAACGATGCGACAGATCCATTTGGACATACGGAAGGGCTCTTTACCAAGGAATTTTACGGTAACAGTTACAGAGCCTTGAAAGAAGACGGCATCATGATTTACCAGCATGGGAGTCCCTTCTTTGACGAGGATGAGTCGGCTTGCCGAAGTATGCATCGCAAGGTCAATCAAGCCTTTCCAATCAGTCGTGTCTATCAAGCCCACATTCCAACCAGTCCAGCTGGCTATTGGTTGTTTGGATTTGCATCGAAAAAATACCACCCTGTCAAAGATTTTGACAAGGAAGGCTGGAAAAAACGCCAGCTTTTCACAGAATACTACACTGCAAACTTACACGTTGGAGCCTTTATGTTGCCCAAGTATGTTGAGGACATTTTAGAAGAAGAGGAAGGAAAAAAATGAGTCGTTTACTAGTTATTGGATGTGGGGGCGTTGCCCAAGTTGCTATTTCAAAGATTTGTCAAGATAGCGAAACCTTTACAGAGATTATGATTGCTAGCCGTACCAAGTCAAAATGCGATGACTTGAAAGAGAAGCTAAAAGGTAAAACAAGTACAAAGATTGAAACAGCCGCACTTGATGCTGACAAGGTAGAAGAAGTCATTGCCTTGATCGAAAGCTACAAACCAGAAGCTGTTTTGAACGTAGCTTTGCCTTATCAAGACTTGACTATCATGGATGCTTGTTTGGCAACAGGTGTCCACTATATCGATACTGCCAACTACGAGGCTGAGGATACAGAAGACCCTGAATGGCGTGCTATTTATGAGAAACGTTGTAAGGAACTTGGTTTTACAGCCTACTTTGACTACTCATGGCAATGGGCTTATCAGGAGAAATTCAAAGAAGCAGGCTTAACCGCTCTCCTTGGTTCTGGTTTTGATCCAGGTGTGACTAGTGTCTTTTCTGCCTATGCTCTCAAACACTACTTCGATGAAATCCACTATATCGACATTTTAGACTGTAATGGCGGTGACCACGGTTATCCATTTGCGACCAACTTCAACCCAGAAATCAATCTACGCGAGGTTTCTGCGCCAGGTTCTTACTGGGAAGATGGGAAATGGGTCGAAGTCGAAGCTATGTCTATCAAGCGTGAGTATGATTTCCCTCAAGTTGGACAAAAAGATATGTATCTCCTTCACCATGAAGAAATCGAATCATTGGCCAAGAACATTCCAGGTGTCAAACGCATTCGTTTCTTTATGACTTTTGGTCAATCTTACTTGACGCACATGAAATGTCTTGAAAATGTTGGACTCCTTCGTACGGATACTATTAATTTCAATGGTCAAGACATCGTTCCAATCCAATTCTTAAAAGCCTTGCTTCCAGACCCTGCCAGTCTTGGGCCACGTACAGTCGGAAAAACCAATATTGGATGTATCTTTACAGGTGTAAAAGATGGCGTTGAAAAGACCATCTACATTTACAATGTTTGCGACCATCAAGAATGTTACGCAGAAGTTGGTTCACAAGCCATTTCTTACACAACAGGTGTTCCAGCCATGATTGGGACAAAATTGGTTATGAACGGTACTTGGAAACAAGCTGGAGTGTATAACCTTGAAGAATTAGATCCAGATCCATTCATGGAAGCTTTAAATGAGTATGGTTTACCTTGGGTTGTGGTTGAAAATCCACAAATGGTGGACTAATGAAGTTAGAACAAGTACCAACACCAGCCTATGTTATTGACTTAGCCAAGTTAGAAGCCAACTGCCGTATCCTACAATATGTTCAAGAAGAAGCTGGTTGCAAGGTTTTACTTGCTCAGAAGGCATATTCCCTCTACAAAACCTATCCCTTGATTAGCCAGTATCTGTCTGGTACGACGGCTAGTGGTCTATACGAGGCCAAGCTAGCTAGAGAGGAGTTTCGAGGGGAGGTCCATGTTTTTGCACCTGCTTTCAAGGATGCAGACTTGGAGGAATTGCTGGAGATAACGGACCATATCGTCTTTAACTCAGAGAGACAGTTGCGTAAACATGGAGCCCGTTGTCGGGATGCTGGTGTAAGCGTGGGTTTGCGACTTAACCCTCAGTGTTCAACTCAAGGAGATCACGCTCTCTATGATCCTTGCGCCCCCGGATCCCGTTTCGGAGTTACTCTAGACAAGATTCCTAGTGATTTGCTGGAATTGGTAGACGGTCTTCATTTTCACACTCTTTGCGAGCAGGGAGCAGATGATTTAGAGACAACTTTGAAAGCAGTAGAAGCGCAGTTTGGTCCCTACTTACATGAGGTTAAATGGCTCAACATGGGTGGTGGTCATCACATCACAAGAGAAGATTATGATGTAGATTTGCTGATTTCAGAAATCAAGCGTATCCGAGAAACTTACAATCTTGAAGTCTATATCGAGCCGGGTGAAGCCATTGCGCTCAATGCAGGTTATCTAGCAACTGAAGTATTGGATATTGTCGAAAACGGTATGGAAATCTTGGTTTTAGATGCCTCTGCGACCTGCCATATGCCTGATGTACTTGAGATGCCCTATCGTCCACCTTTGAGAAATGGCTTTGAGGCTCAGGAAAAAGCCCATACTTATAGACTTTCTTCCAATACCTGTCTGACGGGTGATGTGATTGGTGATTATAGTTTTGAAAATCCAGTCCAAATCGGAGACAGACTTTATTTCGAAGACATGGCCATTTATTCCTTTGTCAAAAATAATACCTTTAATGGTATTGGATTGCCAAGTCTCTATCTTATGGACGAGCAGGGTGAATGCAGCTTAGTCAAAGCCTTTGGCTATCAAGACTTTAAAGGGAGATTATCATGATGGACAGTCCAAAAAAATTTGGCTATCACATGCCAGCAGAGTACGAACCCCATCACGGAACCTTGATGATTTGGCCTACAAGACCAGGATCTTGGCCTTATCAAGGTAAGGCAGCTAAAAAGGCTTTTAGCCAGATTATAAAAACCATAGCAGAAGTGGAAAGAGTCTATCTTTTGGTGGACCAAGACTACTTAGCTGAAGCTCAAGACTACCTTGGAGATAGCGTTGTTTATTTAGACATTCCCACCAATGATGCCTGGGCTAGAGATACGGGTCCGACTATTCTCGTCAACGATAAAGGAGAAAAGCTTGCAGTCGATTGGTCTTTTAATGCCTGGGGTGGTTCTGTGGATGGTCTTTATCAAGATTATGATGAAGATGACCAAGTAGCCAGTCGTTTTGCTGAGGCCTTGGAGATGCCTGTCTACGATGCCAAACCTTTTGTCCTAGAAGGCGGAGCGATACACAGCGATGGTCAAGGAACCATTCTTGTGACTGAAAGTTGCTTACTTAGTTCTGGTCGCAATCCTCATCTAAGTAAAGAGGAAATCGAAAATACCTTATTAGAGTGCCTTGGAGCTGAAAAAGTTATCTGGCTGCCTTATGGTATTTATCAGGATGAAACCAATGAACACGTTGATAATGTTGCAGCCTTCGTTGGTCCTGCTGAGCTTGTTTTGGCTTGGACAGACGACAAAAGCGATCCTCAATATGCCATGTCAGCAGCTGATTTAGCGCTTTTAGAAAAGGAAACAGATGCAAAAGGTCGTCACTTCACCATTCATAAACTTCCAATTCCAGCTCTTCATCAAATTGTAACCAAAGAGGATTTGCCAGGCTACATCTATGAAGAAGGAGAAGAAGAACGCTACGCAGGTGAACGACTAGCAGCTTCCTACGTAAACTTTTATATCGCCAACAAGGCTGTCTTTGTTCCCCAATTTCAAGACGTAAATGACCAAGTAGCCTTAGATATCCTCAGTAAGTGTTTCCCAGACCGTAAAGTTGTCGGAATACCAGCCAGAGATATTCTTTTAGGTGGTGGCAATATCCACTGTATCACCCAACAAATCCCAGAATAGGAGAAAAAGATGAGAAATGTAAGAGTTGCAGCCATTCAGATGCAATGTGCCAAGGATGTGGCAACAAATATTCAAACCGCAGAGCGTTTAGTACGTCAGGCTGCAGAACAAGGCGCACAAATCATTCTCTTGCCAGAGTTGTTTGAACGTCCCTATTTCTGTCAGGAACGTCAGTATGACTACTACCAGCATGCTCAGTCGGTGACAGACAATACAGCTATTCAGCATTTTAAAACCATTTCCAAGGAGCTAAAGATCGTTTTACCGATCAGTTTCTATGAAAAAGATGGCAATGTCTTGTATAACTCTATTGCCGTCATTGATGCAGATGGTGAAGTGTTGGGTGTTTATCGAAAGACCCACATACCAGATGATCATTATTATCAAGAAAAGTTTTATTTCACGCCTGGTAACACTGGTTTCAAGGTCTGGGATACTCGCTATGCCAAGATTGGGATCGGTATCTGTTGGGATCAATGGTTCCCTGAAACAGCGCGCTGTCTTGCGTTAAATGGTGCTGAATTGCTCTTTTATCCAACAGCTATCGGTTCAGAGCCGATTTTGGATACAGATAGTTGTGGTCACTGGCAACGTACTATGCAAGGGCACGCAGCAGCAAATATTGTCCCAGTTATTGCAGCCAATCGTTATGGATTAGAGGAAGTCACTCCAAGTGAGGAAAATGGTGGACAGAGTTCCAGTCTTGACTTCTACGGTTCATCCTTTATGACGGATGAAACAGGAGCTATTCTAGAGCAAGCTGAAAGACAAGCTGAAGCTGTTCTGTTAACTACTTATGACCTAGACAAGGGAGCAAGCGAACGCCTAAACTGGGGCTTGTTTCGAGATAGAAGACCCGAAATGTATCAACGCATTACGGACTAGTAGGGGAGAAATGAGAGATTCATTCTGCTAGACTAACTTCTTGTTAGCAACTATAGGGATACTAGGTCATCTAGCAAGTGGATTTTATATTTTAATCCTCTAAGGCTTTCTCGCGCTTTGATGCGAGGAGCTTTTCTGTTTAAGCTTTATCAATAAAACATGCTATAATAGTTGCAGAAAGGTTGGTATTTATGGCTAGGATATTGGTTATTGAAGACAATAGTGACATTCAAGAAATTTTGCGAACACTTCTTACTGAGGAGCATGAGGTGATTCAAGCCTTTTCAGGAACTGAAGGAATCATGCTTTTTGACCAAGGTGGGATTGACCTCGTTTTGCTAGATATCATGCTTCCTGGGAAAAATGGGGATCAGGTTTTAAAAGCCATCAGGGAACAAAGCCAAACTCCAGTCATTATGCTAACGGCTTTGAGCGATAAGAAGTTAATCAGTCAATACCTCTTAGACGGTGCCAATGATTACATAGTCAAACCTTTTGATTTGGACGAAGTCTTTGCTAGAGTTACTGTTCAATTACGCCAAAGTGCAGAAAAACAGCCTATGGAAATAGGAAAAACTGAAAATCTGCCACAAAACTTGAAAAATATCCAGTTTGATGCAGAAAGTTTTGAAATCAAAAATAGCCAGGAAACGATTCGCCTTGCCAAGAAAGAATGCTTGATTCTCCAAACTCTCCTTAAACATCCTAAGAAAATTTTTACCAAGGAAGAACTGTATGAATTGGTCTGGGAGGATAGCTACCTACCTGGAGATAATACCCTCAATACGCATTTGAGTAATCTTCGAAAAAAATTAAACCAGCTTGACCCAAATCAAGAATATATTGAAACCATCTGGGGAGTTGGGGTAAGATTAAAAGGAGACAAGCAATGACTTACATGATAATCTTTGTCCTACTAGTACTCCTAATTATTTTATCGATTTCATTGATTCGCTACCATCTAGCACTTAAAAACTTGAGTCAACAGATTGAAGACAAGATTCTCACGGGTAGTATGAAAAGAGTTGGAGTCAGCATTTTTTCCAAACATTTTTTACATCTCTACCAGCAGATTGAGAATCTATTTCAGGAAGTAGAGCAATCTCGATTGGTTATGAAAAGGGAAAAGCAGACTCTGGATATGGCCATCAGCAATATCGCCCATGATATTCGGACGCCTTTGACTATCGCTTCAGGCTACACCCAACAATTGATAAAGTCTCCTGAAAACAAAGCAGAAACCCTACAAAAAATAGCCCAGCATCTTGATTTAGTTTCCAAACGTTTGGAGGCTCTTCTAGAATATCGTCGTTTGATGGAAGGGGCTGTCAAACCGAAACTAGAAGAAGTGAATCTTTCAGCTTTTATCACCAAAAAGACTCTGGCTTATTATGATGTTTTTCAGGCGGCAAATATCACGCTTGATTTTAAGGTTGAAGCTGGTTTAACAATGAGGACTGATGAAGACTTGCTGGATCGAATTTTACAAAATCTGCTTGGAAATGTCCTCAAACATGGCAAGGAAGAAGCGCGTCTATCTTTGAGAAAGGAACAGGAACAGCTTGTCTTAGAGATTGCAAACCTTGTTAAACAGCCCATCAAAAAAATAGAAAATCTCAGCAACCGTTTTTATTCTGAAAATCTATCAGATACGGAAGAATCCTCTGGTTTAGGCCTTTATATCACTGAAGAATTATGCCATCTTCTTGGTGCAGAAATGAAACTAAGCACAGATGGGCAGTGGTTATCGGTTTTCATTTACTTTTAACGAAAAGGAACCTCCTCTGTAGGCTAGAGGAGGTCTTTTTTATAGACTTTTCTTTTTGAAAACTGTCAATCCACTTATATTAAAGATTACAATAACAGCTAAGCTAACTATAAGTGTGTAGAGAATTGACTCACTATTAGCAGTCATAGCATAGGAAAATTGCAAGGACAAATAGGGTAAAAATTTGATATTTGGAAAAATGATCATTGGCATAGAAAGCAAGGTAGAGCTGACCAAATAACCAATAAATACCGCAAGATAAGAATGACTAACATAGAGGATGAAGGAAACAATGGAAAGCCAAGCAAGGAGGCAAAGGAATTGAAGGGAAATGGTTACCAGTAGATTGCCAATAAAGCCATCAGGCATAGTGCCAAATCCATTTAAGATCGTTGCTGGAATAAAGGCAATCACGAGACCGATGATGAGTTGAGAAAGTCCAATGCAAGCCAATACAAAGGCTTTGGCAAGGAAAAACTCGGTACGAGAAACACCCACTGTTAAATTATTTTTATAGAGTTTACCGATTAAATCAACTCCAAGCACGAGGCAGGCTAGGACGATGCAGAGAAAAACGAGGTTTGAACCTTGACTAGATGCGTTGATCAGGGCTTGTACACCGTCCCAACCATGGGTTGGAATGTCTGGCTCTTCTGTCTGGATTGCCATTAGATGGCCAGTAGCTCCAATACTTGCGCCCATTAGCATGAGAGAAAAGAGAATGAACTCTGTAATCCAGAATCCTTTGGAACGGAAAAGACGGTAAAAGTCTGCTTGAATGGTATGTATCATGATTTTCCTCCTATTCGACCAATTGAGTGAAGTATTCTTCTAGGTTTTGACGGGCGTAGTAAATCTCGTCAATAGAGACATCTGCCAAGGTTAATTCCTTGAGAATCTGTTTGACATCTTGTTCCTGACCAAAGATATGGATTTCATTTTCTGGATTAACAACCTTGAACTGGAGCTGGATTTGTTCTTTCAATACTTGACAAGCTTTCTCTTGATCAGCTGTCTTAAGAACAATGTAATCCTCACTTAGTGTTTCAAATTCAGCTTTGCTGATTTCACGGATAATCTTTCCTTGATCTAAAATACCAAAACGATTAGCTAGGAGATAGAGTTCTGACAAGATATGGCTAGAGATGAGAATGGTGATCCCTTTTTCTTGATTGAGCCGTTGAATCATTAGTCGAAATTCTTTGATACCGATTGGGTCGAGACCGTTGATAGGTTCATCTAAAATCAGGAAGTCTGGTTTGGATAGAAGGGCAATGGCGATACCAAGTCTTTGTTTCATTCCTAGCGAGAAATCACGAAAGACTTTCTTACCTGTATCTGGCAAACCTACATAGTCCAGGGTTTCTCGAATGACTTGATCAGCATTTGGAATATGCCGAATCATACAGTAATATTTCAGATTTTGATAAGCTGTTAAGTGATTATGAGCTACAGGTGATTCGATAACAGAACCTACTCGAGATAGAGACTTGCTCCACTCATTTTCCGTTTTGCTGGAGAAGAGGGAAACAGTTCCTTTATCCGCAAAAAGTAGTTGCGTAATAATTTTTATCAAGGTGGTCTTCCCAGCTCCATTCTTTCCTATAAGTCCATAAATATCTCCCTCTCTTATGGTTAGATGAAGATCCTGAAGAATAGCTTGTTTGGCAAAGTTTTTGGACAATCCATGAATGTCAAGTACTGTTTTCATGATTCTCTCCTTTTGATTTATTTTGATAATTTTAGTATAAAGCATAGAAATCAAAGAAAGCTCAAGCATTTCTAAAGAGTTTCTAAAGTTTTAGGAATTCTTAAATATCAAAACCCAGTTGACACGAACTGGGCTTCTTGATTATAAAATATATTTCTCAATGGTACGCGCAACGCCGTCTTCTTCGTTGCTGGCTGTAACAGCATCCGCAAGAGATTTGACATAATCGCTGGCATTTCCCATAGCAATGCCAAGCCCTGCAAACTGGAGCATTTCGATATCGTTATTAGCATCGCCCATGGCCATAATTTCTGATGGCTCAATCTTCAGAATCTCAGCTAGTCGTGAAAGAGCAGTGGCCTTGGTCGTTCCAAGTGGCATTGCTTCATAAATGACAGGTTGCGAACGAACTCCACTAAATCGTTGGCAAAGCTCCTTAGCAAAACGCTCTTCAAAATCATCTGTTTGCTCTTTGGTGCCCAAAAACATCCCTTGGAACATGCGATACTTGCCACTGGTAGCTTCCTCAAGGGAAATTTCAGTCAGGTCTGAAAAAACTAGTTTGGCGTCATTTTGAACGATTTCATTAGGCTTGCCACCGAGGACAAAATAATGTTCCTCATCAAAAAGAGTCAACTGAACATCACTTTTTTCAGCTAGGTCATAGAGGTATTCGATGTCTGCTGGACTGAGTTCTTGCCAGTCAACTAGTCCCCAGTCACTTGTCTGGTGAGTTGAACAACCGTTGTTAACAATCACATACTCATTCTGGAGATCAAGACCCAGTTTTTGATAGTAGGGGAGGACACCGAAAAGCGGGCGACCAGTACAGAGAACCAGTTTGACACCTTTTTCAATAGCTTGGTGAATAGCAGTAATATGAGCTTGTGGGATTTCCTTGGCTTCATTGAGGAGGGTTCCATCCATATCCAAGGCTAGTAGTTTAATCATAAGACTTCCTTCTTTATCTTTTGGTATTATTATAGCATATTTTGGAGGAAAGGAAGAGGAATTGCTCTTGACTAATAAGTTACATAGGAATAAAATAGTATTATTATTATACTAGACTAAAATCAAAAAGCATTATATTAATAGTGATATGAAATCAACTAAAGAAGAAATCCAAACCATCAAAACACTTTTAAAAGACTCTAGTACAGCTAAATATCATAAACGCCTTCAAATCGTTCTATTTCGTCTGATGGGCAAACCTTATAAAGAGATTATATAGCTTTTAGACTGTAATCAAACAACGATCTAGCGAAATGTAAAAAATATGAGGAGTTAGGACTCGACTCTCTCCTTCAAGAAACACGTGGTGGTCGTAACCATGCATATATGACGGTTTAGGAAGAGAAAGCCTTTCTTGCCCGTCATTTAAAGGCTGCAGAGGCAGGAGAATTTGTTACAATTGATGCCTTATTTCAGGCTTATAAAAAGGAGGTAGATCATTCCTATACACGTGATGCCTTCTATCAACTGTTGAAGAGCCATGGTTGGCGAAATATTACGCCACGTCCAGAACATCCCAAGAAAGCAGACGCTCAAACCATTGTCGCGTCTAAAAATAAAATCTCAATTCAAGAAGACAGGAAAGCGCTTTAAAACCAGTAGACGTTTTCGTAAGGTTCGCTTGATGTAGCAAGATGAGGCTGGTTTCGGTAGAATCAGTAAACTGGGATCTTGTTGTGCTCCAATAGGAGTACGTCCACATGTCCATAGTCACTATATACGAGAATTTCGCTATTGTTATGGAGCTGTTGATGCCCATACAGGCGAATCATTTTTCTTAATAGCTGGTAGATGTCATACTGAGTGGATGAACGTCTTTTTAGAAGAGCTTTCACAAGTTTATCCAGATGATTATCTTTTACTTGTCATAGACAATGCTATATGGCATAAATCAAGTACCTTAAAGATTCCGACTAATATTGGCTTTACCTTTATTCCTCCATATACACCAGAAATGAACCCCATTGAACAAGTGTGGAAAGAGATTCGTAAACGTGGATTTAAGAATAAAGCCTTTCGAACTTTGGAAGATGTCATGAATCAACTTCAAGATGTCATACAAGGACTGGAGAAGGAAGTGATAAAGTCCATCGTTAATCGGCGATGGACTAGAATGCTTTTTGAAAACAGATGAGTATTAACTTCAATAAACTATAATTGGATACTCTGAATATTTAATGTGGTTAATTAGTAAAATAAGTAGGTTTATAGTTGATTAGATATATCAAAAATGGTATAATTGAGCTGTGATAGCTGTGATAGCTGTGAGTGATAGTTCAATATATCATCATGGTGATTTTTTGTAGATATACTCTATTAGGAGTTTAGCTATAAGAATTGCTTTTTTATTTTATATTTTTTTATTCAAGGGGAAACCATGGGAAAGAAATTGGATTCAATAAATAGAGTAGAACGTCGCCAAGATGAAAAGGTTTTACGCTTTTCTATTCGTAAATATAGCTTCGGTGCAGCTTCAGTAGCTGTTGCGACACTGATGTTTTTAGGTACGCGCGTCGTTAGTGCGGACGGTGTAAACGATAATAACCAACCTGTTATAGGCACATCGAATCAAAAAGAGGAGGGGGCGCCTCTGGTAGCTACTGGTGAAACAGAAAAAAATGAGAAGATAGGGGAATCGGCTAAAAATCGAGAAGTTGTAGGGACTAATCCAACAACACCCGCACAACCAGCAGAAGAGCAACCAACTGAACCAGGCAAACCATTAGACGAAGAAATTGAAGAAAAAGAAAGAAAAGAAGAAGAGGAAAGACGTCAACATAAGGGAGAATTATTTGAAAAAGATAATCCTTCTCTGGAAGAAAATGCCAACACTGAAGATGCTGATGCCAATAGAGTATATAAAGAGCCAAAAGAAGGAACCACGGCTAAAGGTTTATATAAGGTGTTAGATAGTTTACCAGATGATTTCCAAAATAATGAGTTAAATTACTTGAAAAAAATGGATATTATCGGTGATAAATTAGGTTTAAAATCAGGTGAAATTCGTGAATTGGGTTTAACCCTTGAAAAAATCAATAAATTGGGGTTAACACCTGAAAAATTAGAACAATTAGGTGTCGAACCTAGCTTGATTAAAAAATTAAACTTAACGCCTGAAAGAATTAAGGAAATTGCAATTAAACCTGAACTTATTAAAGAATATATTTTGAATGAAAAAGAAAATATAGCATTAAGTTTAATTTTCGAAAAAGTTGAAAAAGAAAGTTTTACTTCAGAAAAATTAAAGGAATTAGGCTTAAAAGATGAACTTACGAATAAATTAAATCTAACTCCTGAAAGAATTAAAGAATTGTTAGCAAATCCTGAATTAATTAAAGAGTTAAAACTGACACCAGAAGAAAGTAAAGAGTTGAACGCCGTTCTTGAAAAATTAGATAAGGAAACTTTAACCCCTGAAATCTTGAAAAAAATGGGAATGAAAGAAGAGCTTATTCAAAAATTAAACTTAACTCCTGAAAAAATTAAAGAGCTAGTCTTAATTCCTCAATTAGTAAAACAATTAATTCTAGAGGAAGAGGAAAATAAAAAAATAAACCATAAACTTACAGAAGCTTTCGAAAAACTTGAAAAAGAAAATCTTACGGTGGATAAGTTGAAAAGCTTGGGGTTAACACAAGAATTAGCTGATAAATTAAACTTGAATCCTGACAAAATTAAAGAATACCTCTTAAATCCAGTATTAATGGAAAAAGAAAATTTGACAAAAGACGAATTAGAAGTCGTGCATAATGCTTTTGATAGACTTGAAAAAGAAAGTCTTTTACCTGAAGTATTAAAAAAATACAATGAATTCGGAGGATGGAAACCAATTGGTGGAGGTACATTCGCCATTGGTAAGAAAAATGAATGGGGGTATTTCACAGGTTGGCGTGTGACAGGTTATACTTCTGAAGGAAAACCAATCATAGAACAAGGTGGTTTGCTCGGTTCTGACGCTCTTGACCGAATCTTTCTTCACGAGCAAGCATTAGATTATCGTTTTAAATACATGTTGATGCTTGCCAAAGGACGTACGATTGCCAATAGAACTGATAAAGCACAAGATGGCTCTGAGTTTAATATAAAGACAGCGAATAGTACTGAGAATCAGAACGCGCTTAATCGTCTACCTGTAAAAGATAAGGACGATATTTTAGTTCATTCACCTAATATAGAAGGATTTAATGGGATTGAGAAACGCTTTGAAGCTTTTTCGAGTAAATATGGAAGTACTTTAAACCTAGACTTCGTGACAGGTTACATCTCAGATTTTGAATATAAGACAAAAGGAAGTTATCGTGTCGTTGTTAAGGCTATTAAAAAAGATAAAACAGACCCTTCAAAAGAAGTAGAAGAAA
>CAURMD010000012.1:0-33228 GCA_963525985.1 uncultured Streptococcus sp.
GTGAACGGCGGTTGCTAGCAGGATTTGCAAGGTCGATTTCATTGTGGGCTACGTTATAGTCACCGGTCGCAAGGACTGGTTTTTCTTTGTCTAGTTCAGCCAAGTACTCAGCATATTTGACATCCCAGACTTGACGTTCTTCCAAGCGTTTGAGTCCATCGCCAGCATTTGGTGTGTAAACTTGGGTCACGAAAAATTCATCAAATTCTAGAGTGATGATACGGCCTTCCAAGTCCATGGTAGAAGGGGCACCGATTTCTGGGAAGGAAATAGTTGGTGTGAGTTCTTTCTTATAAAGGAACATGGTTCCAGCATAGCCTTTACGGGCAGGCTCTTGGGAAGAGCGCCACGTGTTTTCGTAGCCTGGGAAGAGTTCTTCTAAAATTTCCAAGTGTTTCTTTGTAGGCCCTTTGGCAGAAAGCTTGGTTTCTTGGATAGCAATGATATCAGCATTTTCAGCGACCAAGGTTTGTAAGACTTCTTGGGACAATTTGGCACGAGCTGAGTCACTAGTTAGGGCAGCATTGAGGGAATCAATATTCCATGAGATGAGTTTCATAAAGTTACCTTTTTCATTCAGATTATAGATTTTATTATACCAAAAAAAGGTCCATTTCCCCAACGTATGGCTTGAAAAATCACTCTCTTTCGTTTATAATGAAGAATGATTTTATGAAAGGGAGTGAAAATAAATGAAATTTTACTCATATGACTATGTACTTAGCCAAATCAGTCAGCAAAATGGCATCATGATTGGCTTTGGAATTGTTCTCCTAGCTATCACAGGATTTTTTGCTTTTAAAGCCTATCGAGATAAAAAGGGGACTAAGTTTCGGGAATTGGTCATGATTTTGGCCTTGACCTTGGTGGCCATGCTTTTGGTGACAATCTCAAAATACCAGACCAATCAAGCCTCTAACAACCAATTTCAAACCTCCCTTCATTTCATAGAGGTTGTTTCCAAAGACTTGGGAGTGGATAAATCAGAAGTTTATGTCAATACTTCTGCAGCCACTGATGGAGCGCTTGTCAAGGTAGGTCCAAATTTCTACCGCGCCATGAACGGGAGCCAACCAGACAAGTATCTTTTAGAGAAATTAGAATTGAATCAAACAGACGCTATTGAATTGGTGGAGGTAAACAAATGACACTCAACTATATGGAAATTTTAATCAAACTGGCCTTGGGTCTTTTCTCGCTTGTTTTTGTTATCAATGTGACAGGAAAGGGAAATCTGGCGCCTAACTCTGCGACAGACCAAATTCAGAACTATGTTCTCGGTGGTATTATCGGTGGGGTGATTTACAATAGTTCTATTAGCATTCTCCAGTACGCAGTGATTTTGATGATGTGGACGATTTTGGTTTTGACCCTCAAGTGGCTTAGTAACAATGTTCATTTTGTCAAACGCTTGATTGATGGTAAGCCAACTCTCCTCATCAAAAATGGTCAGATTGACCCAGAAGCCTGTCGTTCAGTTGGTTTGTCTGCAGCGGAAGTAGCCCTCAAGCTTCGTAGCCAAGGGATTTTCCAGATGAAGCAAGTCAAACGAGCTGTGCAGGAGCAAAATGGCCAACTCATCGTGGTCCAAATGGGAGATGAAAATCCTAAGTATCCAGTTGTGACTGACGGTGTGATCCAAGTCGATGTTTTGGAATCGATTGGTCGTAACGAAGAATGGCTGCTTGATAACCTCAACAAGCAAGGGCATGACAATGTAGCCAATATCTTTATCGCTGAGTATGACAAGGGTGTCGTCTCAGTCGTAACCTATGAATAAGAAAAACCTGGGGTCTTGGCCTCAGGTTTCTATTTGCAATCAGAAAGGGATTTTATGTCCATTATTCAAAAACTTTGGTGGTTTTTCAAGTTAGAAAAACGCCGTTATTTAGTCGGGATTGTGGCTCTGGTCTTGGTTTCCGTCCTCAACCTCATTCCCCCAATGGTTATGGGGAGGGTCATTGATGCCATCACATCGGGGCAATTAACCCAGCAGGACCTCCTTCTTGCCCTATTTTACTTGCTTCTTTCAGCCTTTGGGATGTACTATCTGCGCTATGTTTGGCGTATGTATATCCTTGGGACTTCCTACCGTTTGGGACAGATTATGCGCTCTCGCTTGTTTGAGCATTTCACAAGAATGTCTCCAGCCTTTTATCAAACCTATCGGACGGGGGACCTGATGGCACACGCAACCAACGATATCAATGCCTTGACTCGTCTGGCAGGAGGCGGTGTTATGTCTGCGGTGGATGCCTCTATCACGGCTTTAGTGACCTTGCTGACCATGCTCTTTAGCATTTCTTGGCAAATGACCCTAGTTGCCATTTTACCCTTACCTTTCATGGCTTATGCGACCAGTCGTCTAGGGAGAAAGACCCACAAGGCTTTTGGCGAATCGCAAGCCGCCTTTTCTGAACTCAATAACAAGGTGCAGGAGTCCGTATCAGGTATCAAAGTGACCAAATCTTTCGGTTACCAGGCGGACGAGTTGAAGTCCTTTCAGGCAGTCAATGAATTGACCTTCCAAAAGAACCTGCAAACCATGAAATACGATAGTCTCTTTGACCCCATGGTTCTCTTGTTTGTTGGTTCATCCTATGTCTTAACCCTCTTGGTAGGCTCCTTGATGGTTCAGAAAGGGCAAATCACGGTTGGTAATCTGGTCACCTTTATCAGCTACTTGGATATGCTGGTTTGGCCCCTCATGGCCATCGGCTTCCTCTTTAATATTACTCAGCGAGGGAAGGTTTCCTACCAGCGGATTGAGGAACTTTTGTCTCAGGAATCACCTGTACAAGACCCTGAGTTTCCTTTAGACGGAATTGAAAACGGGCGCTTGCAGTATGCCATTGATAGCTTTGCCTTTGAAAATGAGGAAACACTGACAAATGTTCACTTTAGTTTGGAAAAAGGGCAAACTCTGGGCTTGGTTGGTCAGACAGGCTCTGGAAAAACGTCCTTAATCAAGCTTCTCTTGCGTGAATACGATGTGGATAAGGGAGCTATTTACCTAAACGATCATAATATTCGTGACTATCGTCTGACAGACCTTCGCAGTCTCATGGGCTACGTCCCTCAGGACCAGTTCCTCTTTGCGACTTCAATCTTAGATAATATTCGCTTTGGGAATCCTGATTTACCACTTTCAGCGGTCGAGGAAGCGACCAAGCTAGCCCAAGTTTACCAAGACATTGTAGCCATGCCTAAGGGATTTGATACGTTGATTGGTGAAAAGGGAGTCAGTCTTTCTGGAGGTCAAAAGCAGCGTCTGGCCATGAGTCGGGCTATGATTTTAGACCCTGATATCTTGATTTTGGATGATTCTTTGTCGGCCGTGGATGCCAAGACAGAGTATGCGATTATCGACAACCTCAAGGAGACGCGAAAGGACAAGACAACCATTATTACGGCTCATCGCCTGAGTGCAGTTGTCCATGCAGATTTGATTTTAGTCCTGCAAAATGGTCAAATCATCGAACGAGGCAGGCACGAAGACCTGCTAGCTTTGGATGGCTGGTATGCCCAAACCTACCAGTCTCAGCAGTTGGAAATGAAGGGAGAAGAAGATGCAGAATAAGAAAGAACAATGGGCTGTATTGAAGCGCTTGATATCCTATCTCAAGCCTTATGGACTCCTGACCTTTTTGGCACTCAGTTTTCTCCTAGCGACGACGGTCATTAAAAGTGTCATTCCCCTTGTGGCTTCCCACTTTATCGACCAGTATCTGAGTAATCTCAACCAACTAGCCATTACCGTTTTGCTGATCTACTATGGTCTCTACATCCTACAAACTCTAGTTCAGTATGTTGGCAATCTTCTCTTTGCGCGGGTGTCCTACAGTATTGTTAGGGATATTCGTCGGGATGCCTTTGCCAATATGGAAAAGCTGGGCATGTCTTATTTTGACAAGACGCCAGCAGGCTCTATCGTCTCTCGTTTGACAAATGATACTGAGACCATCAGTGAGATGTTTTCGGGGATTTTATCTAGCTTTATCTCAGCAGTTTTCATCTTTCTGACAACTCTTTATACCATGTTGGTGTTGGATTTTCGTTTGACAGCATTAGTCTTGCTCTTTCTCCCCTTGATTTTCCTTTTGGTCAATCTCTATCGGAAAAAATCAGTGAAAATCATTGAGAAAACTAGAAGTCTCTTGTCAGATATCAATAGCAAGCTGGCTGAAAACATCGAGGGCATCAGGATTATTCAGGCCTTTAATCAAGAGAAGCGCCTGCAGGCAGAATTTGATGAGATTAATCAAGAACACTTGGTCTATGCCAACCGTTCTGTAGCCTTGGATGCCCTATTTTTGAGACCTGCCATGAGTTTGCTGAAACTACTAGGATATGCAGTTTTAATGGCTTATTTTGGCTACCGTGGACTTTATCTGGGAATAACAGCTGGAACCATGTATGCCTTTATCCAGTATATCAATCGTCTATTTGACCCCTTGATTGAGGTAACGCAAAACTTTTCGACCCTTCAAACGTCTATGGTTTCTGCAGGTCGTGTCTTTGCCCTGATAGACGAGAGGACCTATGAGCCTCTTCAAGAAAATGGACAGGCCGAGATCAAAGAAGGCAATATCCGTTTTGAACATGTATGTTTCTCTTATGATGGAAAACATCCGATTTTGGCTGATATTTCCTTCTCCGTTAACAAGGGTGAAACCATTGCCTTTGTGGGTCATACAGGTTCAGGGAAATCTTCGATTATCAATGTCCTCATGCGCTTTTATGAATTCCAGTCAGGGAGAGTTCTCTTGGATGATGTGGATATTAGGAACTACAGTCAGGAAGAACTGAGAAAAAATATTGGGCTGGTCTTGCAGGATCCCTTCCTCTATCATGGAACTATTAGGTCCAATATTGCCATGTACCAAAATCTTAGTGATGAGCAGGTACAGGCTGCAGCTGCTTTCGTGGATGCAGATTCCTTTATTCAAGAACTTCCTCAGGGATATGATGCACCTGTTTCCGAGCGTGGATCGAGCTTCTCTACTGGTCAGCGCCAGCTTCTTGCCTTTGCTAGAACAGTCGCCAGTCAGCCTAAAATCCTGATTTTGGATGAAGCGACAGCCAATATTGACTCTGAAACAGAAAGTCTGGTTCAAGCTTCTCTGGCTAAGATGAGACAGGGGCGAACAACCATTGCCATTGCTCACCGTCTTTCTACTATCCAAGACGCCAACTGTATCTACGTATTGGACAAGGGGCGCATTATCGAGAGTGGAACCCATGAGGAACTCTTGGCTTTGGGTGGAACCTATCACAAGATGTATAGTTTGCAAGCAGGGGCCATGTCCTAATACTCTTTGAAAATCTCTTCAAACCAGGTCAATTTTATACACAACCTCAAAGCTGTACTTTGATTTTCATTGAGTGTAAGAAGGAAATCCTTCAAATTACAGATTTCTTTCACCGCCTTTTCCATTTTGTGGTATAATGAAAAATGTTGACAAATAGTATAATAAAAACAAAGGAGAAACAGCATGCTGAAATGGGAAGACTTGCCCGTGGAAATGAAATCAAGCGAGGTTGAGTCTTACTACCAGCTTGTCTCTAAAAGGAAGGGTTCGCTGATTTTCAAGCGTTGCTTGGACTGGGTTCTAGCCGTAGTCTTGCTGATTCTGACCTCTCCCATCTTTCTAATCTTGAGCATTTGGATCAAGTTGGATAGCAAGGGGCCAGTGATTTACAAGCAAGAGCGCGTGACCCAGTACAATCGACCTTTCAAGATTTGGAAGTTCCGTACCATGGTGACGGATGCGGATAAAAAAGGGAGTCTGGTGACTTCTGCTAACGATAGCCGCATTACCAAGGTTGGCAATTTCATCCGCCGTGTGCGTTTGGACGAATTGCCTCAGTTGGTCAATGTCCTTAAAGGCGAAATGTCCTTTGTCGGTACACGACCTGAAGTGCCACGCTACACAGAGCAGTATAGCCCTGAAATGATGGCAACCTTGCTTTTGCCAGCAGGGATTACCTCTCCAGCCAGCATCAACTACAAGGATGAGGACACTATCATCAGTCAAATGACGGAGAAAGGTTTGTCGGTTGACCAAGCCTATGTCGAACACGTCCTTCCTGAAAAGATGCGCTATAACCTCGCCTATCTCCGAGAGTTTAGTTTCTTTGGAGACATCAAAATCATGTTTCAAACCGTGTTTGAAGTGCTAAAATAAAGTAGTCATGAGAAAATGAGTACAGATAAAAGGAGCAAATCAATGCCAAATTACAATATTCCATTTTCACCACCCGATATTACGGAAGCAGAAATTGCTGAAGTAGCGGATACCCTGCGTTCTGGTTGGATCACAACAGGTCCTAAGACAAAAGAACTGGAGCGTCGCTTGTCTCAATACACACAGACGCCTAAGACTGTCTGTCTTAACTCTGCGACTGCCGCTCTTGAGTTGATTTTGCGCGTCTTGGAAGTTGGACCTGGTGATGAAGTCATCGTTCCAGCCATGACCTATACAGCTTCATGTAGTGTCATCACGCACGTAGGAGCAACACCTGTCATGGTGGATATTCAAGCAAATACTTTTGAGATGGACTATGACTTGCTGGAGCAAGCTATCACTGAGAAAACTAAGGTGATCATCCCAGTAGAGCTCGCGGGGATTGTTTGCGATTATGACCGTTTGTTCCAAGTAGTGGAGAAGAAACGTGATCTCTTTACCGCTTCAAGCAAGTGGCAAAAGGCCTTTAACCGTATCGTGATTGTTTCTGATAGTGCCCATGCTTTGGGATCTACTTATAAAGGACAACCAGCTGGTTCTATCGCTGACTTTACTTCCTTCTCATTCCATGCCGTTAAGAACTTTACAACGGCAGAAGGTGGAAGTGCGACTTGGAAGGCCAATCAAGCGATTGATGACGAAGAGATGTACAAGGAATTTCAAATCCTTTCCCTTCATGGTCAAACCAAAGATGCTCTTGCCAAGATGCAACTGGGGTCATGGGAATACGATATCGTCACACCAGCCTACAAGTGCAATATGACCGATATCATGGCTTCCCTTGGTTTGGTACAATTGGACCGTTACCCTGGTTTACTAGAACGTCGTAAGGAGATAGTGGACCGCTATGATCGTGGTTTTTCAGGTTCTCGTATCCATCCATTGGCACATAAGACTGATACTGTCGAATCTTCACGCCACCTCTACATCACCCATGTAGAAGGAGCGAGCTTAGAAGAACGCAATCTTATCATTCAAGAATTAGCAAAAGCAGGAATTGCAAGCAATGTCCACTACAAACCGCTTCCGCTCTTGACAGCCTATAAGAATCTTGGCTTTGATATGGCCAACTATCCTAAGGCTTATGCCTTCTTTGAAAATGAAATTACGCTCCCTCTTCACACTAAATTAAGCGATGAAGAAGTGGATTATATCATTGAGACTTTCAAAACAGTTTCTGAAAAAGTACTAGCTTCATCAAAAAAATTGTAAAAAAGTCTTGACAAAGAAAAAACAAAGTATTAAAATAAGTTCAACAAATCAGAAAAGTAACTATTTTTGATCTTCAGGGAGCCTGTGGTGATTGTGAACAGGTGGTTGGAAGTAGTGAAAGTGGGCTGATTTTAAAAATGAATTTGAAACAATGAAAATTCGGTGCGCACACCTTACAGTGCAACTTGTTGTTAGACAAGGCAGAGATGTAAAGGGATAGTCCCTTTATAATTGAGGTGGCACCGCGTTACCAACGCCCTCACACAGAATCCAATCTGTGTGTGGGCTTTTTTCGTAACATGATAGCGATAGAAAGTGGAAATATTCCAACTATCAAGGAAAAAAGCTATTAAAGGTATACCGAAATGAAAATCTCATCATCAATGTCTCTGGTCGTGGAGACAAGGACGTAGCTGCGATTGCAGATTACCTAGAAGCTAAAAAATAAAAGATGGAAAAATTACAGTCTTTTCTCTCACAGAGAGCTTGTGGTTGCTGGAAACAAGCAGAGAAAGCTGTAAGGTTGGGTCCATCTGAAACGAGAGAAGAAAACATAATTCTCAAGGGAGTGCCCTTTATCGCACAACCTGTTACAGGAGGTTTCTGAGACAGGAATGAGAGATAGGAGAAATCCTATAATTGAGGTGGCACCGCGAATTTCGTCCTCACGCAAGTTATTTTGCGTGGGGATTTTTCATACAGTCGCCACGGACTAGAAGTAGAACTGAAAGGGAAATTACAATGGAACGAATCATTCATGGAGATGTCTTATCACCAATCTTGGCTTATATGCGCTTAAAGGGGCAACACAAGGTTATTTTAGAAAGTATTCCGAGAGACAAGGAAACAGCTCGTTTTTCTATCTTAGCCTATAATCCAGTTTTTGAGATTAAGTTTGAAAATGGAGTCCTTTATCAAAATGGTCAAGTGATTGATCAGGATCCCTTGGATTTCCTTTATGAAGTGACTCATAAGAGCCAGCACCATTCAGATCTACCTTTTGGTGGGGGAGCCATTGGCTTTGTGGGTTACGATATGATTTCGATTTATGAAGAAATTGGTCAAATTCCTGAAGATACAATTGGAACGCCAGACATGCATTTCTTCGTCTATGAGAGTTACATGGTCTTTGACCACAAGAAGGAAAAAATCCATGTCATCGAGGATGCTCTCTATAGTGAGCGTAGTCAAGAAGACTTGGAAGAAGCCTTGAACCAAGTGCTTGAGGAATTACGCATTCCTGCTCCAAATGAATTTGAAGACTTGGATCTATCTCCGCTGGACTTCAAACCGCATATCGCTCCTCAGAAGTTTGAGGAAATGGTGGAAACAGCTCGTGACTTGATTCGTAATGGCGATATGTTCCAATGTGTACTCAGTCAGCGCTTCTCAGCAGAAGTGACTGGAAATCCATTTGACTTCTACAGAAATCTCCGCGTGACTAATCCTTCTAATTACCTTTATTTCTATGATTTTGGTGATTATCAAATCATCGGTGCCAGTCCAGAAAGTTTGGTTTCTGTCAAAAATGGCATCGTGACAACCAATCCGATTGCAGGTACGCGACCAAGAGGCGCTACGGATGAAGAAGACAAGGCTTTGGCGACAGACCTGCTTTCGGATGAGAAGGAAACAGCAGAGCATCGAATGTTAGTAGACTTGGGTCGTAATGATATTGGTCGCATCTCTGAAACGGCCAGTGTCCAAGTCACCAAGTATATGGAAGTGGAGCTTTTCCGTTATGTCATGCATTTGACCAGTGTGGTCAAGGGGCGTTTGCTTCCAGAACTCACTGCCATGGATGCCTTGAAAGCAACACTTCCTGCTGGAACAGTGTCAGGAGCACCAAAGATTCGAGCCATGAGACGCATCTATGAACTGGAAACAGAAAAACGGGGCGTATACGCAGGAGCAATCGGCTACTTGTCTGCGACGGGTGATATGGATTTCGCCATTGCCATCCGAACTATGATTCTAAAAAATCAAACAGCCTATGTGCAGGCTGGGGCAGGGATTGTCTACGACTCCATCGCCCAAAACGAATACCAAGAAACCATTAACAAAGCTAAATCTATGACTAGAATTGGAGAACTAAGACCATGATTTTATTGATTGACAACTATGATTCTTTTACCTATAACTTGGCCCAATACATTGGGAACTTTGCAGAAGTACAGGTCTTGAGAAATGATGATCCTAAGCTTTACGAAGAAGCTGAAAAAGCAGATGGTTTGGTCTTTTCTCCCGGTCCTGGTTGGCCAGTTGATGCTGGAAAGATGGAAGATATGATTCGTGACTTTGCTGGCAAAAAGCCGATTCTTGGGATTTGTTTGGGCCACCAAGCCATCGCAGAAGTCTTTGGTGGTAAGTTAGGTTTGGCTCCAAAAGTCATGCATGGGAAACAGAGCAATATCAGCTTTGAAGCACCATCTGTTTTGTATCAAGGTATCGAGGATGGCCGTGCGGTCATGCGTTATCACAGTATTTTGATTGAGGAAATGCCAGAAGAATTTGAAGTGACAGCTCGTTCGACTGATGACCAAGCCATCATGGGGATTCAACACAAAAACCTACCGATTTATGGTTTCCAGTACCATCCAGAGAGCATTGGAACGCCAGATGGCTTGTCTTCTATTCGGAATTTTATCGAGAAGGTTGTAAAGTGAGGAAACTAGGATGAAAGAGATTATTGAAAAACTAGCAAAATTTGAAAATTTATCAGGTGTGGAAATGACGGATGTCATTGAGCGTATCGTAACTGGGCGTGTAACGGAGGCGCAGATTGCTTCTCTCCTTTTGGCCCTTAAGATGAAGGGGGAAACACCTGAAGAACGCACAGCCATTGCCCAAGTCATGAGAGGGCATGCCCAACATATTCCAACTGAGATTCATGATGCCATGGACAACTGTGGTACAGGTGGGGACAAGTCTTTCAGCTTTAACATCTCCACAACTGCAGCATTTGTCTTGGCTGGTGGTGGTGTTCACATGGCAAAACACGGTAACCGCTCGATTTCTTCTAAATCTGGTTCTGCAGATGTCCTCGAAGCCTTGGGCATCAACCTAGACCTCAAACCAGCTGAACTAGGTAAGGTCTTTGATAAAACTGGCATCGTCTTTCTCTTTGCTAAAAATATGCACCCAGCTATGAAATACATCATGCCAGCTCGTTTGGAATTGGGAATTCCAACGATTATGAACTTGACTGGTCCCCTGATTCACCCAATGGCTTTGGAAACACAGCTTCTTGGAATTAGTCGTCCAGAACTTCTAGAAAGTACAGCTCAGGTTTTGAAAAATATGGGTCGCAAACGTGCCATCGTTGTTGCTGGACCAGAAGGATTGGATGAAGCTGGTTTGAATGGAACAACCAAGATTGCACTTCTTGAAAATGGCGAAATCACCTTGTCAAGCTTTACTCCAGAGGATTTGGGGATGGAGCGCTACGCTATCGAAGATATTCGTGGAGGCAATGCTCAGGAAAATGCAGAAATTTTGCTTAGCGTTCTTAAAAATGAACCAAGTCCATTCTTGGAAACTACAGTCTTAAATGCTGGTCTTGGTTTCTATGCTAATGGTAAGGTTGATAGCATCAAGGAAGGAGTTGCCTTGGCCCGTCAAGTGATTGCTAGTGGCAAGGCCCTTGAAAAACTCAGACTGTTACAGGAGTACCAAAAATGAGTCAGGAATTTTTAGCACGAATTTTGGAGCAGAAGGCGCGTGAGGTTGAGCAGATGGAGCTGGAGGAAATCCAGCCCCTGCGCCAGACCTATCGCTTGGCAGAATTTTTGAAGAATCACCAGGACCGTCTACAGGTAATCGCTGAAGTTAAGAAAGCTAGCCCTAGTCTGGGGGATATCAATCTCGATGTGGATATTGTGCAACAGGCCCAGACTTATGAAGCGAACGGAGCAGTGATGATTTCTGTTCTGACAGATGAAGTTTTCTTTAAAGGACATTTGGATTATCTACGGGAGATTTCCAGTCAGGTACAGATTCCGACGCTTAACAAGGACTTTATTATCGATGAAAAACAAATCATCCGAGCTCGCAATGCAGGTGCGACAGTCATCTTGCTCATCGTGGCAGCCTTGTCCGAAGAACGCCTCAAGGAACTTTATGACTATGCGACAGAGCTTGGTCTGGAAGTCTTGGTGGAAACTCACAATCTAGCTGAACTAGAGGTAGCTCACAGACTTGGTGCGGAGATTATTGGTGTTAATAACCGCAATTTGACTACCTTTGAAGTTGACTTGCAGACCAGTGTAGATTTGGCTAAACATTTCAAAGATGATTGCTTGTACATTTCTGAATCTGCTATTTTCACAGGGCAGGATGCGGAACGAGTAGCACCATCCTTTAATGGAATTTTAGTTGGGACAGCTCTTATGCAGGCAGAAGATGTAGCCCAGAGAATCAAGGAGTTGCAGATTGACAAAGGTTAAGATTTGTGGATTATCGACCAAAGAAGCGGTGGAGACAGCTGTTTCAGCAGGGGCGGACTACATCGGTTTTGTCTTTGCAGCTAGTAAAAGACAGGTGACCTTGGATCAGGCTGCTGAGCTGGCAAAGCTTATTCCTGCAGATGTCAAAAAGGTTGGTGTATTTGTTTCACCAAGTCGGGCTCAACTGCTAGAAGCGATTGACAAAGTTGGCTTGGACTTGGTTCAAGTTCACGGTCAGGTGGCAGATGATTTATTTGAGAATTTGCCTTGTGCCAGTATTCAGGCTGTGCAGGTGGATGGAGAGGGTCATGTGCCCAATTCTCAGGCAGACTATCTACTCTTTGATGCCCCTGTGGCTGGGAGTGGCCAGACCTTTGACTGGGTTCAACTGGATACGACTGGACTAACTCAACCCTTCTTTATCGCAGGTGGCCTTAATGAAGACAATGTAGTAAAAGCAATTCAACACTTTACTCCCTATGCAGTAGATGTATCGAGCGGAGTGGAGACAGATGGACAAAAAGATCATGAAAAGATTAGAAGATTTATAGAGAGGGTAAAGAATGGCATATCAAGAACCAAATAAAGATGGATTTTACGGAAAATTCGGCGGACGTTTCGTCCCAGAAACATTGATGACAGCAGTTTTGGAGTTGGAGAAGGCCTACCGTGAAAGTCAGGCAGACCCAAGTTTCCAAGAGGAATTAAATCAACTCTTGCGCCAGTATGTAGGACGTGAAACTCCTCTTTACTACGCAAAAAACTTGACCCAGCATATTGGCGGAGCCAAGATTTATCTTAAACGTGAAGACCTTAACCATACAGGGGCCCACAAGATTAACAATGCCTTGGGACAAGTTTTGCTTGCCAAACGCATGGGTAAAAAGAAAATTATCGCTGAAACAGGTGCTGGTCAGCACGGTGTGGCAACTGCAACTGCTGCAGCCCTCTTTAACATGGAATGTACTATCTACATGGGTGAGGAAGATGTCAAACGCCAAGCCCTCAATGTGTTCCGTATGGAGCTTTTGGGAGCCAAGGTCGAGGCAGTGACAGACGGTTCGCGCGTGCTCAAGGATGCGGTCAATGCAGCCCTTCGTTCATGGGTAGCTAATATCGATGATACCCACTATATTCTTGGTTCTGCCTTGGGTCCTCATCCATTCCCAGAAATTGTTCGTGATTTCCAAAGTGTCATTGGTCGAGAGGCTAAACAACAGTACCGCGACTTGACAGGTCAAGATTTGCCAGATGCCCTAGTAGCCTGTGTTGGCGGTGGTTCTAATGCCATCGGTCTCTTCCATCCATTTGTAGAAGATGAGTCTGTAGCTATGTATGGAGCTGAAGCGGCTGGACTTGGTGTGGATACAGAGCACCACGCAGCTACCTTGACTAAGGGTCGTCCAGGTGTCCTTCACGGTTCCCTCATGGATGTGCTCCAAGATGCCCATGGTCAAATTCTTGAAGCCTTCTCTATCTCAGCAGGTTTGGACTATCCTGGTATCGGTCCAGAACATTCTCACTACCACGATATTAAACGTGCCAGCTATGTTCCTGTGACTGACGAGGAAGCCTTGGAAGGATTCCAACTCTTGTCTCGTGTGGAAGGGATTATCCCAGCCTTGGAATCTAGCCATGCTATTGCTTTTGCGGTGAAATTGGCCAAAGAACTCGGTCCAGACAAGTCCATGATAGTCTGTCTATCAGGTCGTGGTGACAAGGATGTGGTTCAAGTCAAAGACCGCTTGGAAGCAGATGCAGCAAAGAAGGGAGAAACTCATGCCTAAAACACTAACAGAAAAATTAAACGCTATTAAAGCAGTTGGAAAAGGAATTTTCGTTCCCTATATCATGGCTGGAGACCACGAAAAAGGTTTGGATGGACTTGCTGAAACAATTCACTTTTTAGAAGATTTGGGTGTTTCGGCTATTGAAGTGGGTATTCCTTTTTCAGACCCTGTTGCAGATGGACCAGTTATCGAAGAAGCTGGCTTGCGTAGTTTAGCCCACGGGACTTCGACACAAGCTTTGGTTGAAACCTTGAAAACCATTGAAACAGAGGTTCCGCTGGTCATCATGACCTACTTCAACCCCCTCTTTCAGTACGGTGTGGAGAACTTTGTCAAAGATTTGGCAGATACAGCGGTTAAGGGCTTGATTATTCCAGACCTGCCTCATGAGCATGCCAACTTTGTAGAACCATTTTTGGCAGACACAGACATTGCCTTGATTCCTCTAGTTAGTTTGACGACAGGAATTGAACGCCAGAAAGAGTTGATTGATGGGGCAGAAGGATTCGTCTATGCCGTTGCCATCAATGGGGTGACAGGGAAATCAGGAAATTACCGAGCAGACTTGGACAAGCACTTGGCACAATTGCATCAAGTGGCCGACATCCCCGTCTTGACAGGTTTTGGTGTATCTAGTCAAGCCGATGTTGAACGCTTCAATGCGGTATCAGATGGCGTTATCGTTGGTTCAAAAATCGTAAAAGCCCTCCATGAAGGAGAGTCGATTGAGGACTTTATCAAACAAGCAGTAGCTTACCAAAAATAATCACACAAGCAGCGAGTAAGAGGAAAGGCACAAAAGGAAGTCTTTCCTTTTTCTTTTTCAGTAGAAAGGCTAGAATTCCTGTTGCAGAAGCAAACTGAATCAAGATCAGTAACTCCGTTGCGCTAAAGACGATAGCACAAGAAGCTAAAAAGAGAAAATCCCCTGCGCCCATGCGGATATCGATAAAATGAGCCAAAAAGCCAAGAGCAAGGAAGAAGACCATGACCAGATTCCAGCCAGAGGAAGCCATGAGGATTAGGTGGAAAGTCATCCAGACCAGTAAGGGATATTCCTGATGGCGAAAGTCGTAGATACCCAAGGTCAAACCAGCGGTGATTAGGACGACTTGCCCCAAGGAAAGTAATTCCCAAGAGTAAAGCAGAAAGATGAGTCCTAAGCCTAGTTCAAAGAGGGCATACCAGATAGGATAAGGAGCCTTGCAGTAACGACAGCGAAAGCGATTATAGACCTGCGAGAGAACCGGAATCAAATCTAAGGGACACAAGCGAGTCTGACAGGAATCGCAGTGACTAGCAGGTTGGATAATGGATTGCTCAGGAAAACGGTCAATGACCAAACCAAGAAAGGAAGCGAGAATGCTCCCGACAAGAAAAAAATAAATATCAATCATACTTATCTATTCGTAAAAAATGAGAGAAGTAGTATAATAAAGAAACATAGATAAGATGGTGAGGAAAAGATGACAATTCGTTTTGAAGAAAAGGTAAGCACAGAAAATGCTCAGCTCGTATGCCAATGGTCCAACTCTCTTGGTAAATCCTTTCAAGAACAATGGATGGGAACAATGATTCCTTTTCCCTTGACAATTCAAGTTTTGCAAGATTTGGAAGGAATCTTTTCAATCTTTGAAGGACAAGAATTTGTGGGGCTTATCCAGAAAATCAGGCAAGAAGACAGCAATCTTCATATTGGAAGATTTTTTATCAATCCCCAGAAACAGGGGCAGGGCTTAGGTAGTCAGGCTTTAAGGAAATTTGTTAGTTTGGTCTTTGAAAATGGAGATATAGATAGTATTTCTCTAAATGTCTTCAAGGCAAATCAAAGAGCTCAGAATCTTTACCAAAAAGAAGGATTTGAAATCATTCAAATAGTTGAAGAACCTGAAAGGAAATATATTATGAAGAAGGGGAGATAGGAAGAAACAAAGTCTTTTCCTGTTTTATGTAGATGTTTACACATGAATATTGAAGGGATTTCAGAAAGCCGATTGGAGTGATTTTATTCATGATAGGAAAAAGGATCTGGTCAAAAATGATTGAGAAATAGTTGCTTAAAAAGCGTTTGCATGATACTATATATTGAAAGGAGGTGATAATATGGTAGAACAAAGAAAATCAATTACCATGAAAGATGTTGCTTTAGAAGCAGGAGTTAGTGTTGGAACAGTTTCACGTGTGATTAATAAAGAAAAAGGCATTAAAGAAGTAACTTTAAGGAAAGTTCAAAGGGCTATAAAAACATTGGACTATATCCCTGATAATTATGCTCGAGGTATGAAAAAGAATAGAACAGAAACTATCGCTTTGATTATTCCGAGCATATGGCATCCATTTTTTTCGGAGTTTGCCTATCATGTTGAGAAAGAGTTATTAAAATATAATTATAAATTATTTATTTGTAACGCTGATAGCGATTCACAAAATGAAATCGAATATATCGAAATGTTGAAACAAAATAAAGTGGATGGAATTATTGGTATTACATATTCTGATATTGACAAATATATTTTATCCGATTTACCGTTTGTAAGTATAGATAGACATTTTTCGGAAAATGTATGCTATGTTACTTCAGCAAATTACAAAGGAGGACAAACTGCAGCAGAGGAACTGGTTAGAAGGGATAATAAGCACCTTGCTTTTATTGGTTCAATTAATATGTATGAGAATGAGACTATACTCAGAAGTAAAGGATTCAGAGAAAAAGCTAAGGAATTAGGAGTAGATGTCTATAATTTTGAAATGAAAGAACCTTTAATAAATCCTGAAGATCAGATAAGAGTTTTTTTGCAATCTCATAAAGAAATTGATGGTATATTTACAATAAATGATATGATGGCTCTGAGAGTTATTAGTGTTATGAAAGAACTGGGGAAAATAGCACCTTATGATTACCAGATAATTGGGTTTGATGGTTTAAAAACTTCTGTCGATCAATCTTATCTAGTGTCTACAATAGTTCAAGATATTGGTATGATGGCAAAAGAATCTGTTGCAATGATACTGAAAATGATTAATCGAGAAGAGATTCTAGAAAAACGAATCGTAATTCCCACATATTTTTGGGGAGATAAAACAACAAAAAAAATTTAAAAAGCGCTTGACAATTAATGAAAGCGCTGTTATAATATAATCAATAAATGAAACGTTTCAAAAACAAGCTAGAAGCTTGTTTAAAAAATAAATAAAAAATGAAACGTTTCAAAAAGGAGGAAAATAATGCGTAAAGGTACAATGTTATCTGTTGTTGCGGGGCTATCGTTAGCTATACTTGCAGGTTGTAGTGGAGGAACTAACTCAAAACAAGCGAGTTCTTCAAATGATATTAAAGTCTGGGTACAATTCTCTGACGAAACCAATGAAGGAAAAGCTTGGCAAAAAGTTGTTGACAACTTTAATCAATCAGGAAAAAGTAAGTACAAAGTTGTAACTGAGTACATTCCTCGTAGTGGTAGTGGTGGAGGATATGAAGACAAGGTTAATGCTGCTATCACGACTAATAGTCTTCCAGATGTTATTACCCTTGATGGACCAAATACGGCAGCTTATGCAAAATCTAAAGTGATTACTCCGCTAGATGATTATCTAAAAGATAATAATATGGATGATGTTTTGGACAGTATTAAACAACAAGGAACTTATGATGGCAAATTCTATGCATTTGGATTTTCTGAATCGAATGTTGGTGTTTATTACAACAAAAAAATGTTCAAAGAGGTCGGAATTGCGGAATCAGAGCTTCCAACGCTAGAAAAGCCATGGACATGGGATGAATTTAATACGATTGCTAAAAAATTGAAAGATCATTATAACAAACCGGCAATTGATTTTCGTATTAATTCAAACGATGAAATGTTACCATATGCTTATATGCCGTTGATTTGGTCAAATAATGGTTCTGTCGTAAACGAAGATGGAACAAAGGCAGAAGGATACTTCAACTCCAAAGAGAGTGTAGAAGCAGTTCAATTCATTCAAAATCTTGTAAAAGAAGGTTATACAACTGTTAGTCCAGTCGAAAAAGGTTTTGAAACAGGAGAGTATCCAATGCTTTTGAGTGGTTCTTGGACGATTGCTGACATGAATACAAACTACAAAGATATTGATTTTGGTATCCTTCCTTACCCAGTGTCTAGTAAGACGAAAAAATTAGTATCCCCTTCAGGTAGTTGGCAATTAGCTGTGACGACAAAATCTGATAAAAAAGAGGCTGCATCTGAATTTGTTAAATTTGCTACAAATACAGAATCAAGTGAAATTATTAGCTTGGGGAATTCGGTCCTTCCAATTCGTAAATCTACAATTGAAAATATCAAAGATAAAGTGTCCGAACCAATGCGTTTCTTGATGGAACAAAATTCAAAAACAGCTCATGCTCGCCCAGTTGTCGTAGCATATCCTCAGGTTTCTAGAGCTTTTCAACAAGCGATGCAAGATATCAGCTATTATGAAGAAAATCCAAATGTGCAAAAAGTCTTGGATACTCGTACAAAAGAAATGCAAACTGCTATTGATCAGTCACTCAAATAATCTGTAAAAAAGAAGGTGGAAGGAAAATGTTTGGAACTACCTTCCCCTTTCTTGTTAATAGCCTAGTTTGATATATATGATTAAAGGAGATGGATATGAGTAAAGAAACTGTTGTGGATACAAAAAGACGTGAAAAAATAAAGGATAACATACTAGGTTATAGTTTTTTAGCTCCAGCTTTAATTTTATTAGGTATCTTTTTAGTAATTCCAGTTGGAATGGTCATTTATTACGCTTTTACAGATTATTATTTGTTGACACCAGATGAAAGAAAATTTGTTGGACTTGAAAATTTTATTCGATTAACAAAAGATCCGATTTTCTTAAAGAGCTTCTTGAATACTTTGAAATTTGTTGTTTGGATTATTCCAGTTCAATTGGGAGCGGCCTTAGGAATGGCTTTGATTGTTAATAAAAAGCGCAAAGGGAATATGTTTTTTAAAGTGGCTTTTTTTGCTCCAGTTGTCATGTCCTTGGTAGTTATTTCTATTCTTTGGCTTTATCTTTTAAATCCAAATAGTGGCTTATTAAATGCTATTTTAAATAAGGTAGGTATTGCTTCTCAACCTTTCTTGACTAGTCCTAAACAAGCTATGTATGCAATTGTTTTTGTTTCTGCTTGGCAGGGTGCAGGTTATCAGATGCTTTTATTTTTAGGAGGAATGCAGAATATTCCACAAGATGTCTATGAAGCTGCTGAATTAGATGGATTCTCAAAATGGGCTCAGTTTCGTTATATCACGATGCCCCTACTAAAACCAACAGCCCTGTTTGTATTGTTAACAACTTTAATTTCTGCTTTTAAGCTAATTGTACAACCAATGGTTATGACGCAAGGTGGGCCATTAAACTCAACAATTACTATGGTGTACTATATTTATCAACAAGGTTTTACTGATCGTCTTGTAGGATATTCTAGCTCAATCGCTTTAGTATTTACAACGTTAATTGGTATGATTAGCTTAGTGCAACGTCGCGTTCTGAAGGAGGATGACTAAGATGAAACGATTTAAACCAACAACAATCTTAGAATATATTCTGTTAACCCTATTGGCAGGACTCTTCCTTTTTCCTATGGTTTGGATGGTAGTTTCAGCCATGAAGCCAGAAGCGGATGTTTATAAAAATTTAACTAGTTGGCAAGCCTTCTTACCAAGTTTAAATCCCGCTGATTGGTTTAAACCTTATCAGGAAGTATTTGAGCGATTTAGTATTTTTACCTATCTAGGGAACAGCATTTTTTATGCTGGAACGTTTGCTATTGGTTCTATTATTGTCAATGCACTGGCCGGTTTCGCTTTTGCAAAAGTCAATTTTTCAGGCAAGAAAATTTTATTTGGTTTCTTACTTGCTTTACTTATTATTCCAGTAGAAACTGTGTTAATTCCACAATTTACCATTATCAATTCCTTAGGTTTGGTCAATAATCGTCTTGCAGTTATTATTCCAGGATTGGCGAGTGTATTTAATATTTACTTATTTAGGAATTTCTTTATTGCAATTCCAGAAGAGATTCTTGAGTCTGCAAAGATGGACGGAGCAAGTATCGTTAGAATTTTCTTTAGAATTATGCTTCCAATGTCTAAACCTGCAGTTGCTACAGTTGGTGTTTTATCATTTATTTCAAGCTGGAATGATTATATCTGGCCATTGATGGTTTTGACAGATTCTTCTAAATTTTCAATGCAGGTTGCAATTACAACTATTAATACAACTCAACCAGTTTATATCAATCAGGTAATGGCTGTATTAACTATTTCAACGATTCCGTTGATTTTGGTCTATGTAGTCGCTCAGAAATATATTGTTCAAGGTCTGGGTGGTTCCGGAACTGGAATAAAATAGGATATACTTATGATAAATAAAACATTTACAGTAGAAAAAGCCAATCGTTTTATAGCAGAAAATAAACATCTCGTAAATACTCAGTATAAGCCTGAAGAACATTTTTCAGCTGAGATTGGTTGGATCAATGATCCAAATGGATTTGTCTATTTTCGTGGAGAATACCATCTCTTTTATCAATTCTATCCATATGATAGTGTTTGGGGGCCTATGCACTGGGGACATGCGAAAAGTAAGGACTTGATGACTTGGGAGCACTTGCCAGTGGCACTTGCTCCTGACCAAGATTATGACCGCAATGGATGTTTCTCAGGTTCTGCCATTGTCAAGGATGATCGCCTCTGGCTCATGTATACTGGACATATCGAGGAAGAAACAGGTGTTCGTCAAGTTCAAAATATGGCATTTTCAGACGACGGGATTCACTTTGAAAAGATTGAACAAAATCCAGTCGCAACTGGAGCAGATTTGCCAGATGAGTTGATTGCTGCTGATTTCCGTGATCCAAAACTCTTTGAAAAAGATGGACGCTATTACTCCGTAGTAGCTGCCAAACACAAGGATAATGTAGGCTGTATCGTTCTACTAGGGTCCGATAACCTAGTAGAATGGCAGTTTGAATCCATCTTTTTGAAAGGGGTAGAACACCAAGGCTTTATGTGGGAATGCCCAGATTACTTTGAGTTAGATGGGAAAGATTGCCTTATTATGTCACCCATGCGTTATCAGCGTGAGGGAGACTCATATCATAACATCAACTCATCGGTTTTGTTCACGGGTAAGGTAGATTGGGGAGAAAAACGTTTTATCCCAGAATCAGTTCAAGAAATTGATCATGGTCAAGACTTCTATGCGCCTCAAACATTGTTGGACGATCAAAATCGTCGTATCCTGATTGCTTGGATGCAGACATGGGGGCGTACCCTTCCAACCCATGACCAAGAACACAAATGGGCATGTGCCATGACTTTACCTAGAATTCTAAGATTGGAAGATGGCAAACTAAGACAATTCCCTGTTAAAAAAGGCCAATATCAAATCCGATTAGATAAAGATTGTCATTACCACTTAGGAAATGATACAGATTATCTTGAATTTGGTTATGACAGTAATGCGCAGCAAGTTTACATTGATCGTAGCCATCTTGTTCAAAAAATTCTAGGTGAAGAAGAGCAGGACACTAGTAGACGGTATGTAGATATTGATGCTAAAGAATTGGAAGTTGTTCTAGATAAAAATTCCATCGAGATTTTTGTCAATCAAGGCGAAGCAAGCTTGACGGCAACCTATTACTTAACAGTGCCAGCTGAGCTATCACGAATTGATTAAAAATTAAGTTATTTCTCCTAAAGAAAAAGTTCTCTTTCTAGTAAAATGGAAAGAGAACTTTTTGTGTTTTGGGTATATAAGCTTAGTTTATGGTATTTGTAAAATTGGTGTTGGATTATGATTTAAGCTAGTTTTCTAAAGAATTTGAAAAAAATTTTATTTAAGCAAAAAAAGCCTTTATTCAAGGCTTTTCCTGTTGTATGTAGATGCCCCCTACAGGGATCGAACCTGTGACCCACGGATTAAGAGTCCGCTGCTCTGCCAGCTGAGCTAAGGAGGCAAAGAAAAAAGCTGTATTGGTGCCGAAACTTCACGGTTTGTATTGAACCCGCGCAATTAAGCAGGTGGGCAACTCGCTCTAACTGAAGCTGTTTCCGTGTGAGACGGCCTACATGCTGTTAGAAGACTTTTGTTTCCCTAATAATACAAAAAATAGTCGGTCAACACTTAAGTGTGAAGTCGTACACCACAGCGTTTCTATGTTTATATGATACCACTTTTTCAAAAAAAATCAAGAGGAAAGTGCAATTTTTTGAAAAGGATTTCAGATTTTTCGTAAACGGTCGATAGCTTCCTTTCTTTGAGCCAAGGCCCGTTCATATTTACCGGTATCTTCTGCTTGGAAATAGTGATGATTACGAATTTTTTCTGGTAGATAGTCTTGCTTGACCCAATTTCCAGGATAGTTGTGTGGATAGAGATAGTCTTGGGCATTCCCCAGTTCCTTGCTTCCACTGTAGTGCCCATCACGCAGGTGTCGCGGAATAGGCAAGTGCCCTGATGTTTTGAGGTCAGCAAGTGCCTTATCCATAGCTACATAGGCTGAGTTGGATTTTGGAGAAAGGGCCAAATCAATCACGACATTGGCAATGAGAATGCGGGCTTCTGGGAACCCAATCTTCTGGGCAGCATCCAGAGCAGTCACGGTATGAATCTGGGCTTCAGGATTGGCCAAACCGATATCTTCATAAGCGATAACAGTCAAGCGACGAGCGAGACTTGGCAAATCACCAGCCTCAATCAAGCGGGCAGCATAGTGAAGACTGGCATCAACATCTGAGCCACGGATAGACTTTTGCAGGGCTGAGAGAACATCATAGTGGCCATCTCCATCCTTATCCATAGTGATGTAGCTCCGCTGCAGGCTATTTTCCATGATGTCGAGGGTGATATGGCGGATGCCCTCGTCATTCTCAGGGGTAGAAAGAACAGCCAAGTCCAGTGAGTTGAAGGCAGAGCGAAGGTCTCCGTTTGTAGAGGTTGCAATGAAATCCAGCGCATCCTCATCTAGTTCTACTGGAAAATCAAAACCACGCTCAGGATTACTTAGAGCTATCTGCAGGGCCTCTTTGACGTCTTGGTTAGACAGAGGTTCCAACTCAAAAATTTGAACACGGCTACGAATGGCAGGAGTGACAGAGAAGAAAGGATTTTCAGTTGTAGCCCCAATCATGATGACTAGTCCACTTTCCAAGAGAGGCAAGAGGAAGTCTTGCTTGGTTTTATCTAGTCTATGAATCTCGTCTAGTAATAGGACGAGACCACCAGAAAATTTAGCCTCTTCTGCGATTTCTTGTAGCCGTTTTTTGCTATCAACTGTCGCATTGAAAGTTCGAAAGGCATACTTTGTCGTTCCAGCGATAGCAGAGGCAATACTGGTTTTGCCGATTCCTGGGGGTCCATATAGAATCATGGAGGACAGGCGGTTGGCTTCCACCATGCGGCGGATGATTTTTCCTTGTCCGACCAGATGCTCCTGACCGATGACCTGGTCGATGGTTTTTGGGCGCATGCGAAGCGCGAGATTGTCTGGCATAGCAGTCCTTTCTAACGTGGATTTTCTGATGTATATGTGGTAAGATGGTAGTATCTATTTTAGCATATTTCCGAGCAATCGGGGCGATTTAAGAGTCGCATAGAAAGAGGACAAAATGGCAACATACGGATTTTTAGATGTTTTAGAGGAAGAGTTGGAGAAGAATTTTCCCTTTGATTTTGAAATTAGTTGGGACAAACGCAACCACGCGGTTGAAGTGAGTTTTTTATTAGAAGCGCAAAACTCTGCAGGCGTGGAGATGGTGGATGAAGACGGAGAGGTTTCGTCAGATGACATTCTCTTTGAAGAAGCAGTGCTTTTTTACAATCCTGCCAAATCAACAGTCAATGAGGAAGACTATTTGACTGTCATTCCTTACCTGCCTAAAAAGGGATTTTCCCGTGAATTTTTAGCTTATTTTGCGCTATTCCTCAAAGATACTGCCGAGGTTGGACTAGATGCCCTCATGGACTTTTTGGAAGACCCAGAAGCAGATGAATTTGTCATGGAATGGAACCAAGAAGTCTTTGAAGAAGGAAAAGTCGGCTTGGAAGAGGGAGAATTTTATCCTTATCCGAGATATTAGGAGTTGGATGGAGATTTTATGAAGAAAATTGGGATTTATTTGGTTTATGTGCTAGCTATTGTCTTTATTATGCTGGCTTTTGCTTGTGGAACAATCGCATTTGCAGAGTTGGGGTATTCCGCAGTTTTAGTCTTTACTTTTGGTTATGCCTTTGCTCTTCTAAGTATGTATGTAATCTTTATTCTTCATGAGCTTGGTCATGCATTTTGTGGTTATTTGACAGGCTATCGTCTGGTGGCTTTTGGATTAGGGAACTTTCTTTTAACCAAAAAGTCAGGAAGGCTTCATCTTAGTCGAACAGCAGTTATAAAAAATGTTGGTGCTCAGTATATTGGTTTAAAAGAGAATAAAAGTGATCAAAGAATCATCTTGATGCTTTCAGGAGGCTTGATAGTTCACCTTTGCTTGATATTATTGGCGATAGTGTTTGGATTTCTGACAAGAAGCTGGTATTTTGCAGGGACTTGGATTTTTCTTAATTTGTCTTTCTTCCTAAATAACATTTTGCCAGTCGGCATCACCGATGGAGCGAAAATTTGGGAATTGCTACAACACCCTGAAAATACCAAATACGCCTACCTGATGTTGAGGCATTCTGCCCAGACCTTGCTAGCTCCTCAAGAATATGATTTAAAAGACTTTATCATGTCTGTTGATGAGGATGTAAGAGGGAGTTTTGCAGAAAGTGTTCAGACTCTTCAGGGATTGGTATTCATATTGGATGATAATATAGAGCTTGCAAAGCAACAGTTTCAGTCTGTGCTAGAGAAAACAGATAATCCAATATCTAAAACTAGTTCTCAATTATACCTTCTTCAAGTTGCTCTGATGGAAGGAGATAATAAGAAAGCGGAAGAATATGCAAGTATTCGAGGAGTCAAATCCTTTTTATCTCTAAAAACAGCAGATATGCAGGTCATTCAAGCTTGGTATCAATTTAAGGTAAGGAAAGATGTAGTTCAAACTCACAAGGCTATGAAGATTGCTAGACAGAAAATGAATAGCAGCCGGATGTTACGGGATGAGAAAAGCTATTATCAAAACTGGTTAGCCGAGCTGGAGAAGGAATTAACCGAAGGAGTCTAACATGGAAATAGAGATTTCTGATTTCACAGGCTGTAAGATTGCTTTGTTTTGTGGGGATAAACTTCTGACTATCTTACGCGATGATAAGGCAAGTATTCCCTGGCCCAATATGTGGGAACTGCCCGGTGGGGGACGAGAGGGGGATGAAAGTCCTTTCGAGTGTGCGGCGCGTGAAGTTTATGAAGAACTGGGAATACATCTGACTGAGGATTGTTTGCTTTGGAGTAAGGTTTATCCAAGTATGCTTTTTGCGGATAAACAATCTGTATTTCTAATCGGTCAGTTGACACAGGCCCAGTTTGACAATATCGTATTTGGAGATGAAGGACAGGGCTATCAGTTGATGAATGTTGAGGAATTTCTTAGTTCCAGTCAAGTTGTACCTCAGTTGCAGGACAGAGTGAGGGATTATATGGAGAGAGACTATGATTAGACTTGAACGAGCAGGAGCAGAGGCTTTAGAAGCCGTAATTGCAATTCAAAGGGCTAGCTTTAAGGCTGTTTATGACAAATACCAAGATGAATACGATCCTTATCTGGAGGACCGTGAACGAATTAAGTGGAAACTAGTCGAGCGTCCCAATAGCTATTACTACTTTGTGAAAGAAAACGAAGATAAAATCGGATTTCTTCGAATTCAGACCAATGACGAGTTAACGAAAGCTTGGTTAGGAACGGCAGCGATTTTGCTCCAGTATCAAGGAAAAGGTTATGGCTCTGAGGGATTGCGCTTGCTGGAAGAGGAATTTCCAACCGTTAGACAGTGGGATTTGTGTACGGTATTACAGGATGAAGGTATGGTTGCTTTCTATGAGAAGAGCGGCTACCATCAAACCCATATTGAACCTGAAAAAGAAGGCATGGATATGGTATACATGAAAAAATGCATAGAGAATTAGAAAGGATGGTTCAGTTACATTTCTAAACTGAACTCGCCCTAAACACTGTGCCAAAAAGATAAACTTCTCTTAGACACAAGCGTCTTCAGAGAATTTCCTATTTTGGCTTTGTGTTTTACGGGCTTGGTGTCTTAAATATGGAAACATGGCAAGAGTTAAAAGTTACAGTGAAGCGTGAGGGGGAGGAGTTAGTTTCCAATCTCTTGATTGAGCTGGGAGCGCAAGGTGTTGCGATCGAAGATAGTATGGATTATGTGGGAAATGTGGATCGCTTCGGCGAGATTTTCCCAGAGGTCGAGCAACAAGAAGAAATCGTAGTGACAGCCTATTACCCTGACACGGTGGATGTGACAGTGGTTGAGGCGGACTTGCAGGCTCGCCTAGCAGAATTGACAGATTTTATGGATTTGGGTGAGGTCAAGATGGGGACGACTGCCTTGGCTGAGGAAGACTGGGCAGACAACTGGAAGAAATATTATGAACCAGCTCGTATTACTCATGATTTGACTATCGTTCCCTCTTGGACAGACTATGAGGCGACTGCGGGAGAAAAGATTATCAAGCTGGATCCAGGTATGGCTTTTGGGACAGGAACCCATCCGACGACCAAGATGAGTCTCTTTGCCTTGGAACAGGTTCTTCGTGGTGGCGAAACGGTGCTAGATGTGGGGACTGGATCTGGTGTCCTCTCCATTGCTAGCTCGCTACTTGGTGCTAAGGAAATTTTCGCCTATGACCTAGATGATGTGGCGGTTCGTGTGGCTCAGGAAAATATTGAGCTAAACCCTGGTATGGAAAATATCCATGTAGCAGCAGGAGACTTGCTTAAGGGTGTTGAGATTGAGGCAGATGTGATTGTGGCTAATATCTTGGCGGATATCCTCATTCATCTGACAGACGATGCCTATCGTTTGGTTAAGGACGAAGGCTACCTCATCATGAGTGGGATTATCAAGGACAAGTGGGACATGGTGCGCGAGTCGGCTGAGTCAGCTGGATTTTTCCTTGAAACCCACATGATTCAAGGGGAATGGAATGCCTGTGTCTTTAAGAAAACCAAGGATATTTCCGGTGTGATTGGAGGCTAGCATGCAGCAGTATTTTGTCAAAGGCAGTGCTATCTCTCCTGTCACCATCGAGGACAAGGAAACCAGCAAGCATATGTTTCAGGTTATGCGCTTGAAAGAAGATGATGAAGTGACCTTGGTCTTTGATGATGGAATTAAGCGCTTGGCGCGTGTGCTGGATGTGGAAGCTCGTCAGTTTGAATTGGTAGAAGAACTAGATGACAATGTGGAACTGCCAGTCCAAGTGACCATTGCATCCGGCTTTCCCAAGGGGGACAAGCTGGAGTTTATCGCTCAAAAAGTGACGGAACTAGGTGCCAGCCAGATTTGGGCCTTCCCTGCTGATTGGTCGGTCGCCAAATGGGATGGCAAGAAATTGGGTAAAAAGGTTGAAAAACTAGAAAAAATCGCCCTTGGAGCAGCAGAGCAAAGTAAGCGTAATGTTGTTCCAAGTATTCAGCTTTTCGAGAAAAAATCAGACTTTCTAGCTCAACTGGACCAGTTTGACTCTATCATAGTAGCCTATGAAGAATCAGCAAAAGAAGGAGAAGCCGCTGCGCTTTTACAAGCGGTCTCTGGTCTTGAAAAAGGAGCCAAACTGCTCTTTATCTTTGGTCCAGAAGGTGGTCTGTCACCTGCAGAAATCGAAAGTTTTGAAGCTAAGGGAGCAGTCTTGGCAGGACTTGGTCCTCGTATTTTGCGAGCAGAAACAGCACCACTTTACGCCTTATCAGCCCTTAGTGTTTTATTAGAATTAGAGAAATAAGAGGAAGAAAATGGAACAAAAACACCGTTCAGAATTTCCAGAAAAGGAACTTTGGGACTTAACTGCCCTATACCAAGACCGTGAGGATTTCTTGCGTGCAATCGAAAAGGCTCGCGAAGACATCAACCAATTTAGCCGTGATTACAAGGGTAATCTTCATACTTTTGAGGATTTTGAAAAAGCCTTTGCAGAATTGGAACAAATCTACATTCAGATGAGCCATATTGGCAACTATGGCTTTATGCCACAGACGACAGACTATAGCAATGACGAATTTGCTAACATTGCCCAAGCTGGGATGGAATTTGAAACAGATGCTAGCGTAGCCTTGACCTTCTTTGACGATGCCTTGGTGGCAGCAGACGAGGAAGTCTTGAATCGTTTGGGTGAATTGCCTCACTTGACGGCAGCTATTCGTCAGGCAAAAATCAAAAAAGCTCACTACCTAGGAGCAGATGTGGAGAAAGCCTTGACCAATCTCGGTGAAGTTTTCTACAGTCCACAGGACATTTACACTAAGATGCGAGCTGGGGATTTCGAAATGGCTGACTTTGAAGCCCATGGAAAGACCTACAAAAACAGCTTTGTCACCTATGAAAATTTCTACCAAAACCATGAGGATGCTGAGGTTCGTGAGAAATCTTTCCGTTCCTTCTCAGAAGGACTTCGTAAGCACCAAAATACGGCTGCAGCAGCCTATCTAGCCCAAGTCAAGTCTGAAAAACTACTAGCAGATATGAAGGGTTACGACTCTGTTTTTGACTATCTTCTAGCTGAACAGGAAGTGGACCGCGCCATGTTTGACCGCCAGATTGACCTCATCATGAAGAATTTTGCGCCAGTTGCTCAGAGATACCTCAAGCATGTTGCCAAGGTTAATGGTCTTGAAAAGATGACCTTTGCAGACTGGAAATTGGACTTGGACAGCGCCCTTAATCCTGAAGTGACTATTGACGATGCCTATGATTTGGTCATGAAGTCGGTAGAACCTTTGGGGCAAGAATATTGTCAGGAAGTTGCTCGCTATCAAGAAGAGCGCTGGGTGGACTTTGCTGCCAATAGTGGCAAGGATTCTGGAGGTTATGCGGCGGATCCATATCGCGTGCACCCTTATGTCCTCATGAGCTGGACAGGTCGTTTGAGCGATGTCTATACCTTGATTCATGAAATCGGACATTCTGGTCAATTCATCTTTTCAGACAATCACCAAAGCTACTTCAATGCTCACATGTCGACCTACTATGTCGAAGCACCGTCAACTTTCAATGAATTGCTCCTCAGTAACTACTTGGAGCACCAGTCTGATGACCCTCGTCAAAAACGTTTCGCCCTTGCTCACCGCTTGACAGACACCTACTTCCATAACTTTATCACTCACCTTTTGGAAGCAGCCTTCCAGCGCAAGGTTTATACACTGATTGAAGAAGGGGAGACCTTTGGAGCAAGCAAGCTCAACAGCATTATGAAGGAAGTTTTGACAGATTTTTGGGGGGATGCCATTGAAATCGACGACGATGCAGCTTTGACTTGGATGCGCCAAGCTCACTATTATATGGGCTTGTATAGTTACACTTACTCAGCTGGACTTGTGATTTCGACTGCAGGTTACCTTCATCTGAAACATTCAGAAACTGGAGCTGAAGATTGGCTCAATCTCCTCAAATCAGGTGGTAGCAAGACACCACTTGAGTCAGCTATGATTATCGGTGCTGATATTTCAACAGATAAACCACTCCGTGATACCATCCAATTCTTGTCTGACACAGTTGATCAGATCATCGCCTACAGTGCCCAGTTGAGAGAGTAAATTAAAAGAGTCTGGGACAAAAGTCTAACCTTAAATATAAAAAGCGAACAAAACGAGTTATCTGACACTCAGAATTCTGTCTTGTTCGCTTTTTTTCTAATCTATCGATTTTAAAAATTTAGAATAAAGAATTCCTAAAATCAAAATTTTTTGTCCTGGCCTCTTAAATTATCCCCAAAAGCTATCTTCTTCAGCTTGATCTGAAGAGAAGAGCCAAACTTCTTTGATTTTTCCGTCTTCAATACGGAAGAGGTCAATCCCGTTCATATTGAGTTCAGTACCATCAGCACGTGTTCCAAGAAAAGTAACATTGGCTGCGATTAAATCCTTATTGTCAGAAACCCAATTTGTTATCACCTTAAAGGTTCCATTAGTTTTCTCAGCAAATGTAGCCAGGTGAGTTCCTAGCTTGTCCTTACCAACAACTGTACCAGATATACTATGAGTACCTGGTTGATGCCAGATAATATCGTCTGCCATCGTTTCAAAGACACCAGGAAAGTCACCAGCAATTAAAGCTTGGTTATAAGCATTGAAAATTTCTAAGTTTGTTGACATATCTATTCTCCATTTCTTTTTTATGATATAATTGTAACAGTTACAAACAAAAAAACAAGTAGACACTTTTTCAATAGCTAGTATCAAAAGTGGTACTATTATTGATACTAAAAGATAAATTTTTTTAAAAAAATAGAAAGAAGATATTTTATGACAAATAAAGTGAGTGAGTATGGTATTTGTCCATTTGCGACAACGCAGAGGGTTTTAACGGGGAAATGGGCACTGGTAATCATTTATCAGTTGAGTACGGGTACTAAACGATTTAAAGAATTGCAGAGATTATTGCCTGGGATTACTCAAACTATTTTGACCCGTCATCTCCGTCAATTAGAAAAGGATAAGATTGTTCAAAGAAAGGTCTATGCTGAAGTTCCACCACGAGTTGAGTATAGCTTAACCGAAATGGGGCAGGAATTCAGAGTTGTTTTAGATGCTGTCGAGAAATGGGGTCTAGATTATATCAAGTTGCTAGAAATGTAGAGGTATTGACCATGTATAAAGAGTTACTCAGAAAAATATCTGAAGAAAGACCAAGTTATCATGAGGAAGAAATCCAGTGGTTGCTTGATCATTTGGGAGATCCTTCTCCAGAAATTCGCGATGACCTTGTTTTTACAAGCTTTGCTAGAGGGATTCAGGAAGAGCTATTTACACAGGAACAATTTCATTTCATTGCTGAGGTTGTCTTAGCTGATGGAGGACTAGATAAAGAAATTGATAAGGTAGGTCTGCCGACCCTTGAACGTTCTTTTAGGGCGCTTATTTATGCAAATCTCTTGTCTGCAGATGCCAACCAGCAATCGATTTTTTATCAGGGATTAAAAGCAGAAATTCGTAATGTCCTTTTAAATCAAGGTTTGCATTATCTTTCAAAAGAAAAGGATACAACGGGTTTTTCAAGTCAGTATGGTTGGGTTCATGCTTTTGCACATGGAGCCGATTTACTGACAGAGGTGGTTTGTCATCCAGACTTTCCTAAAAACAGAGTTCATGAAGTATTTGATATACTTGGCCAACTATTTAAAAGAATTTCGCTTCGCTTTACAGATGATGAGGATTGGCGTTTAGCAAGAGTGATCTATGAACCTATTTTACAAGGGAAGTTGGAGCAAGAGCAAGTAGCTTCTTGGATAAAAGCTGTTGACTTTCCGATAGAAGAAAGGGAAGATTTTTATAAATTTTCCAACTTCAGATCCTGTCTGTTGGAAGTCTATGTCCAACTTGACCAGAGAAATAGTTTACAAGATGACTTGAAAGAAGCTATCCAGTCTTTTCAATACTAGGGATAAGCTAATATTACTTATTGAAAGAGTTTCTATTGTACCCTCCTAACTAATAATGAAAACTAACAAAAGAGGTTGAATCATTTTCCAACCTCTTTTTGTCTATCTTAATGGAATTGCATACCACCATCAACGATAATGGTTTGTCCTGTAATGTAGTTTGAATCTGGTCCTGCAAGGAAGCTGACGGCAGCAGCCACATCTTCTGGTTCAGATAGACGTTTTAGAGTAATATCTTTTGCAAATGTCTGCATACCCCACTCGTCATCTTTTCCTGCATTTTTACCAACTTCATGAGCGATATCGTACATCATTGGTGTTTTCACAATACCTGGTGCGTAGGCGTTAACAGTGATGCCTGAGTCTGCTAAATCACGTGCTAATGTTTGCGTAATTCCTCGAACAGCAAATTTTGTTCCACCATAAACAGTTAGATTTGGGTTACCGACTACACCAGCTTGAGAGGTTGCGTTGATAATTTTACCTCCGTGGCCAAGTGCTTTAAATTGCGCTTGTGCAGCTTGTGAACCCCAAATGACACCACCAACGTTGATACCGAAAGTGCGTGTAAATTGTTCCTCAGTAATTGTATCAAGAGGAGTAGTGGGAGCAACACCAGCGTTATTTACGACAACATTCAAATCACCAAAATGGTCAACAACCTTTTGAAATGCTTGTGCAACTTCGGCCTGTTTCGAAACATCGGCCACGACAGCAAAGGCATTTTCAGCTGATAATTCGGCAACAGCTTTTTCAGCTGTTTCGGGATTGTAGTCTAAGACTCCTACCTTAAAGCCATCTTGAACCAATCGTTTTGCGATTGCAAAACCGATTCCTTGACCTGCACCTGTGACAATAGCAACTTTAGACATATGATTCCTCCTTGGTATCCACGATACCATTCAAACGTTCATAAAAGAACAGCAAAGTTGTAAAAATTAGTTCAAATTAGGGAATAAATAACTTATTAGAACTATATTGATAGTATATACCTTTAGAAAAAATGTTTCAAATAAACACTACCGTTTTTATAGAATTTTACCCTGAAAATTTCCAATCAATTTTCTTGAAACCCTTTCCCTCTTTTGATAGACTAGTATCTAGTTTTTGAAAAAAGGAGAAAGAAAATGAAAAAATTTGTTGCTGAGTTAATAGGTACGTTCATGCTTGTGTTCGTTGGGACAGGAGCTGTTGTTTTTGGAAATGGTCTTTATGGCCTTGGTCACCTAGGGATTGCCTTTGCCTTTGGTTTGGCAATCGTGGTTGCAGCCTACTCAATCGGAACTGTTTCAGGTGTTCACTTGAACCCAGCTGTTTCGATCGCTATGTTTGTTAACAAACGTTTATCATCTTCAGAGCTTGTCAACTACATCCTTGGGCAAGTAGTTGGAGCTTTCCTTGCGTCAGCTGCGGTATTCTTCCTCTTGGCGAACTCAGGTATGTCAACTGCTAGTCTTGGTGAAAATGCCTTGGCAAACGGTGTCACTGTCTTTGGTGGATTCTTGTTTGAAGTCATCGCAACTTTCTTGTTTGTTTTGGTTATCATGACTGTTACTTCAGAAAGTAAAGGAAATGGCGCGATTGCTGGTTTGGTAATCGGTTTGTCCTTGATGGCTATGATTCTTGTGGGGTTGAACATTACTGGACTTTCAGTAAATCCAGCTCGTAGCTTGGCACCAGCTGTTTTGGTAGGTGGCGCAGCTCTTCAACAAGTTTGGATTTTCATCCTTGCCCCAATCGTTGGTGGGGTTCTTGCAGCCCTTGTTGCTAAAAACTTCCTTGGAACAGAAGAATAATTGAAACTTAAAAAGCCTTGCTCCTCAGCTTGAGGAACAGGGCTTTTTCGTATCTATTTATACTCAATGAAAATCAAATAGCAAACTAGGAAACTAACCGCAGGTTGCTCAAAGCACTGCTTTGAGGTTGTAGATGAAACTGACGAAGTCAGCTCA
>CAURMD010000013.1:0-26287 GCA_963525985.1 uncultured Streptococcus sp.
AGGCTTTAGTTTTGACTTTATTTAACATCTTAGACCTTCTTTCTATAAAAACTAGATCAAGCATACCAGATAAAGCTTGGAGCTTTTATCACAAGAAAAAGACTCCGAAGAGTCTTCGCATTACTTATGCAATTCTTTATTACTCAATGTATGAAAAATCCCCCACAGAAGAATATTTACAATGATAAACAGCACTATTTCCACTAAATTAAAGTCTATCAAATTCCGTGACCGCATTGCCACCATAGCTTGGGAGTAGGGATAGATTAAAGATAATTTATCTGATACAAAAATCATCATAAATCCTACGAAAGTACCAATAGCACCAATTCCCACAGATTTACTGAAAACACGAGTTTTAGCTGTCACAAAAAACTGTACTGCCATCATACTAATTGTTCCAAAAATCCCCAATAAATCCCACTTGAGGTAGGTGAACAAATTAGAAATTTCTAAATGAGCTAGGTGAGCACTGACATAAAAAATACCAAACAAGAACAACTGTAAAACAGCAATAAACAAGATAATTACTATTTCTTTTGCCAACAATAATTTCCCAAGACTGACATTATTAGCTCTGAGAAATTCAATATTTTTTCTGTCAAACTCTTTTCCTAACATCATGGCTACATAAAGGCTAACCAAAATCGGAAAGAAAAGCTGGCTATAATAGAAGGTCAATTGTCCCCATAAAACAGGCACTTTTTCAATTTCTGCAACCATAGAATAAGCTGAACCAAAGTAAATCCCAAGACCAATCAGGCTACAAAAAGCTAAGAAGCAAATACCAATCATCAACATGGAAAATTTTTTGGTTTTCCGCCATTCTACTGATAGATAAGACATCATAGCTTGCCTCCTTTCTTTTCAACCAGATAGAGAGATAAGAAGAGATAGATTAGGGCTATTGGCAAATATGTAAAGAGTTTAAATCCTAGGTTTGTCGCCAAAACATAACTCACTTGACTGGCAACTTGCTGGTAATCCACCAGAGACATATATCCTATACCACCAAAAGGAAAAATTAGCTGTAGAAAAGCTGGTGCATGACCAAATCCAACACCAAGAAATCCTCCGAAAATCCCTAATGCCAGTATCAATGCCTGCTTCTTCAGTAAAAACTGCAAAGTCAAAAACAGACAGGTTAAGACAAAAGAGGCTAGCAAGAAAATGACGATTTGCCAGAGGATTAGGCTAACAGGCATTTCTAGACCTGATAAGATTGCAATTAACTGGGCTACTACTCCCTCCAAAAAAGCGAGGAAGGTCAAAATGAACATGGTCAGGCCAAGCTTACTCAGAAAGATATGCCGTACATTTTCACCATTTGCCAAAAGCAGTTTGAAAGTGTTGCCCTCCTTCTCGTTCTTGACAATCCGCGATACAAAGAGAGAAATCACAATAGGGAGAATCAAGCCATTTACTTCTTTTATCATATAGAAAATTAGGCTAATCTGGTGCATGTCTGGATTACTTAGGTAGCGTGTAGCGGCTGCAATTGCCCAAGCAAATCCGACTCCCATAACTAGTATGCTAATGAGGAAGGATTTGGTTCGTTTTGCCTTGAGCAATTCAATAGACAAATTATTCAACATAAGACTCACTCCTTGGTTAAGTTGAGGAAGATAGATTCCAAGGTTTCTTGTTCTTGCTTCACTTCATAAATTGGAACTTTCTCGACTATTAAATCTCGTAACAAACTAGAAATCTGCTGATCGGCAAGGTTAGTCAGCTTGAGTTTATCCTCTTGTATCTCCAACATCTTGCACGGATAACCAAATAACACTTGGCTAATGACTTCACGTTGACCTCTAAAATCCCCACGCACTTCCAGCCATTTATTGGACTGAATTTTACGAATTTCTCCCTCGTAAACCAGTTGACCATGATTGATAATCCCCACACGGTCAGCGATATGCTCTACTTCTGAAAGGATATGGGTAGAGATGAAGACAGTAATGCCCTGTTCTTTTGCCAACTTGATAATCAGTTCCCGAATTTCATGAATCCCTGCTGGATCTAGCCCGTTTGTTGGCTCATCCAGTATCAACAAACGCGGTTTCTTGACTAAGGCAAAGGCTAAAGCCAAGCGCTGTTTCATACCCAAAGAATAATCTTTAACCAATTTTTTCTTGTTTTTAGGTTGATCTAACCCCACAATTTTCAAGGTTTCCTGAATATTTTTCTTATCAAATCCAAGGATTTTTTGGAAGACCAAGAGATTTTCATAGCCTGTCAAATTAGGATAATAAGACGGTTCTTCAATCATAGAGCCAATCTGATTAAGATACTGCTTGTCCGTACCTATAGATTGACCGAACACTTCAATCTCCCCAGCTGTACGAGAAATCAAAGACAAAATCATCTTCATTGTGGTTGTTTTCCCAGCTCCATTTGGACCTAGAAAACCATAAATCTCACCTTGTTGAACTGATAAGGAACTAAGGTTAACTACCTGAGTGTCCTTAAATCCCTTTTGTAAGTTTTTTATCTGTAAAACATTACTAATCATTATGAACTTCCTCCTTTAAGCCAAATAATTTTCTATAATTTTGATTTCTATAAATCAAATTATCATGAGTATCTTTGATAACGTCTCCACTACTCTTATCAACAAAAATGATAGAATCAACATAATTCACAATATCTAATTGGTGACTCACTATTACCATTGTTTTGTCTGAATAAAATGGATTACTTAAAACATCTGTATAAATTTTTTTCTTACTTTTTTCATCTAAGTTACTAAAGGCTTCATCCCAAAAAATAATATCTCGTTTATTTAATAGTGATCTTGATATTAGCAATTTTTGAATTTGTCCTCCAGATAAGTTCTTGCCCGACTTCAAAACTTTTGAAAATAGTTTATTAGGCAATTTTGCAATAACTCTTTCACCACCTGTATCTCGAAGTATTCTCTCCAAATCATCGTCGCTAGGAGCACAATCTAAATTTTTCAAGATTGTATCAGGGACTAAAGTCATATTTTGTAAGACAACCCCAATTCTACTGGTGAAATCACTGACACCATACGTTAGCTCTCCATCATACCTTAACATTCCTAGAAGTAGTAACAGCAATGTGGACTTACCTGAACCTGATTCACCTAATATAGCAATTTTCTCACCTTTTAATATTTCAAGATTTATTCCACTATATAGTTTCTGGTTATTATAAGAGAAATTTACTTTATCGCATCTAATGACAGAAGATTGCTCATTATCTATTGGTATCTCTATACTAGCATTATTTGTAAACAAATCACTCTGCTTTTCTGCATAGACTTGCAGTTTCGCTATCTCAAATATCGATTGCTTAACCTGCTCAAAAAACGAAATCATCAGCGATACACTAGTCTGATATAATATTAAATCTGGTATTGATACTTCAAAATAAGCTTTAAAATAAATACCTAAAATCAGAATTAAGGATAAAGAAATATAATTAAAGGTAGAACCAACAAACTGAGAAAAATTTTCTACTTTTAGAATACTAGAATATTTATTTGTCACTAAGTTATTACTAGATTTCCATGACTTAAAGATTTGTTCTTCCTTTCTAGCAATCTTGATAAAATCTATATTCTCTAAATCTGTTTGGAGCACAGAATTAAAATCAATCAAATATTGTAAATAAGCATGATTCAGTTCGTTTTGCTTTTTATATAATACAGATGAAACAATACCATAAAAAATCAATAAGATTAAAAGTATAAAGGTTAATTTAGTTGAGATAGTTAGTAGATATAATATCACAACAAATAACGATATAAATCCTACAATAGAGGGGAGAAGTTTTAACGTGATGCTATCCCTTATTGTTGATTTTAAATTAATTTTTTCTCCTAATATTCCATTGGACAGATTTCTAAAATATAGTAAAGGTTTATTTAATAACATTTTGAATAATTTATTGACATAATTTTCATCAAAATCATTATTAAATTCTGAAATAGTCTCATTTTTTATTAAGACAGAAATTAATTGTACAACCACTACACTCATGAGCATCAACGAAGAAGCAATGAAAGAATATTTCACATCTAGAATATTTCTAATCGTTATGGAAAACAAGAATACTCCGGCTTGTGTAAGTCCCAATGCTAATATAAAATACATTGCTGGTTTCAGTCTAATAGTTTGTCTTAATTGTTCCACAAATAGATTGGAATATTTAATTCTTTTAAATTCTGCTCCTTTAAAAACCGTTACGCATATACCAGAATAATGTTTTAAAACTTCTTCCTCTGAGTAAGTAATCTTACCTATAGCAGGATCAATTATTGTATATTTTTTATTTCTTATTTTCAGTAAGACAACAAAATGATTATCATTCCAATGTAAAATAACTGGAATGCTTTTGTCTAAGCAAACAGCAATATCCTTCAACAGTATTCTGTAAGCCTTGATGCCAACTTTGAAACGTTTATTCAACTTCATCAAATAGGAAAGATTTAATCCATCTGCTGGTATCATATCTTCCTTGTATATCTCATACAATGGTATCTCCAAACCTAGATTATTTAATAACATAGCATAGCATGCCAACAAACAATCTGATTCATTATTTTGCAATATAATCTTCATAAGTAAACTCCCTTAAGATATAATATTCGGAAGTAACACATCTGATTTTATATCATTTTTAAGGTAAAGAGTGGTAGCATATAAAATACCTGATAATCCAGTAAAAAGGGCGTAAGAATCATACTTTGTATTAAAATTACACATCCAACCATTTTGCAAGCCATAAAGATGAATTTTATAAAAATTTTCTCTAACAAATTTTTTCAAATTATAGTTATTGACAATATTATTTTCATCGAAGAAGTTCTGTGTATGCACTAAGGTTAGTAGATTTCCACTTACTCCGTGACAAAGGGAGAAATTAGCAAGATTCAATCCCACTTCTTTAATATCTTGTAGAGAGTGAATAACATCCTGTTGCAAATCAGTGCTGCTTATAGTTGCTGTTTTGTCATTTTTAAGTTGATTATATAAATCTATCCTAGAGAGTAACACTCCTGTTGCTCCATGACACCAATTCGCGCTATGAGAAAAATTTCTATTATCAACCCAGCCATGCTCTCTCCTTTGAAGATTGTCAAAATTTATAGCTTTTTTAAGAAGAGTTGAAATAGTCTCTCTATTGTTTGAGTTGTCCAACACCTTTATGAGTCTAACTAAAACAAGTTCAATTCCTAAATTCCCATGTGCAAGGCTGACATTGTTTGATTGTTCATTGCCCCAAAAAACAAAATTATCTTTCTCTTTTGCTTGTTTTATGTAAATATCCGATAATTCTTCAAATGTTACCTTATTTAAATTTTCTAACCTAATAGCAGGAATCACGCTACTTATACCAGTTAAAAAATCAGTATCCCCGATATTTAACCTTGAAATAACATTATCAATCTCTATATTTACCCAATTATCTAAATCTTTCCCAACCTCTTTCGAAAGTTTTTTTAGTGTATATAGCACACCCATCCTACCCAGATAAAAAGAATCATTAGTTAAATGTTCATATTTTTTTAGAATTGAATTATACAAATATGGTAGAACACTTCTGACTTTTTTACGATAGTCCTCTTCTAATAGAGTCATTGATTCTATTAAAGCCAATGCCACTCCAGAAAGTCCGCCATACAATGTACAGTCCATTGGACTTAATTCCAAACAATCTACATTATTAATTGAAAGAGTTAACCAATTACAGGTCTGATCACTGTTAGAAAGATAAATAGCACCCAACAAACGATCAACTATATTTTGCACACCTTTATATAAAATACTATCTGAATAACTTTTATCTTCTACATCATTTATTCTAGGTAAAGCTTCCTGATTGTATAGCCTAAGAGTTGATGAAATAGAAAATTCAATAAGTTTACACTGCTCCTCAATTATATGAACACTCAAATTTTGTATTTTCTTTCTTATTAGTTCAATCGGACTGTAATATGTACTCCATACAGCATTCCCATATAAATCATATACATCACAAGAATTTGATTTCATACTGAAGTATGGTATATCCATTTGTTCTAATTGTTTGATTTCCGATTCACACAACTCATCCGACTGATAATTAACAAGTTTATTTTTAAATTTCTCAAATATTATATTATCGTTTTCTGAATACTTTGGAGAGAGTAATAGCGTTCTGACAATACTATAATCTTTTGTATTCCTAAATAATATACGAACATCAATTTTTTCGGAATATTTTTCGATAATTGATAAGAATGTATTTTTTTTATTTTCAAAACAACTCGTAACTTTTTTAAAACCGAACAAAAGTTCCCTAAGATAGTATTTGACCTCAAAATACTGTTCTTCGCCCTCAGAGATATAAAAAGGAAGATGCGACTTATTTGTTTTTCTAACAACTTGCCTCTTTACACTGATGTCATCTCTCATTTGATTTTGGATAACTCTAACTTCTCCTACAAATTTTCCTCCTAGGATACCACTAGTATCTCCACCGAATACTTCATTAGAACCAGCTAAAGGTAACAACCCTGTCAGCAATACTGATTCTGCATTTCTCTTTAATAAATCTTTATCCGCAATTGTTTCTGAAATAATCTCATAGGGTTGTAAATTGAAAATAGTCTCTACATCTACTAATTTTGGAATATCACCACTAGCTAATATATTTTCAAAGTGAAGATCAGAAATATTCAATAAATAAGCTACTGCCAATAAATACCCAAATCTTTTGTAGTATTCACTTGCTGATATGTTCGAGTTTCTTATCGAAGTATGCTCTATATATTCTTCCCAATAATAATCACCACAATCAATATATCGTGGTAAAAACTCTAATGACTCTTCAAATTCATCTCCAAGTTTGGAAAATATTTCAATCAACAATTGATTAGCGAAATTTTTTTTACCTTTATAGATAACTCGCTCTCCCTTGTAAAACAAAATACATACGCCTGAACCATTATGAAAATCTCCCGATACAGTAATTTGTAAATCTTCCATTTTAAAATTTTCACATTGGTTTGAAATAAATCTGTTTTGAATCAATTTAGGAACATCTTTCAAAAAAAGCTGTTCAACTCTTCTATACAGTAATAGATAATTTTTTAATTGTGTTAAACTTCTACTAACAAGTTTAGGAAATCGTTTAGAGATTTCATCGATGATATATTTTCCACACAAAACATCATTAAAATATTCATACCGCTCTTCCGAAGTTGAACCTTTTAAAATTCCTAATAATCTTTTTTCGTTTATCAAAAGGATTAGTGTATTCATATAAATATCTAAAACTTTATCTTCTAAAAATTCTATCTCACAGTTTTGCATATCATACTCTGAGAATTTTGTTTGGATAAAATTTCTAGTAAAATTGTTAAATAATTTATTTTTTTCGGTATTTTCCATTTTGACCACCTATTTTCATGATGAATAAGATTTCTATAAATAAAACCAAGAGTAGAGACACCTCTCATTGTTAGATTGTGATACTATTAGAATTTCTAGAAGATATTGTTTTAAATATATCTCCCTTAAAATTCTTAAAAGTCAAATTACGTGCTAAAATTGAGGCTTATAGAACGTAATTAAGAGCAACAAGTAAACAAGAACTGCCATGAGTTCATACGACATTCGTGTGAAATGGTTTGGATTACTCCATCACCAGCACCAAGAACGTTATCAAGTTCTTCAAGAGTCAATTCTTGAAGAGAATTCATTGCTTCAATCTCAACGAGATTCATTTGTTGTTTAGCCATTTGGAAATACCTCACTGATTAAAATTTATTTGAGAAGTATCTCTATCTAGGTTATGTCTTTATTATAGACATGCTAGATTAATTTTAAACTAAGCTAACCTTAATTTTACATTAAGATTAAAGTATTTTACCTTTTTTCACTCTTTTAAATGGTATAATATAGATAAGCGAGGTAAGATTATGAATTTCGAACAACAACTCCTGAATAAGCACATCCTTATTATTGATGACGATAAAATTTTAAACTCTTCCATAAGAGATATTCTCACTGCATACGGATTTTCCAATCTAACATCAGCCTATGATATAGAATCTAGTTTGGACATGATTGAAACAGAGCAGTTCGACCTTTTCCTTTTGGACATTATGCTCCCCGATGGTGATGGCTACACATTAGCAAAACATATCCGAAAAAAAGGCGATACTCCTATCCTCTTTCTGACTGCCAAAAATAATCCTGAAGATGAGGTAGCTGGTTTCAATGCTGGTGGTGATGATTATGTCATGAAACCCTTCATTCCAAAAAATCTTATCTATCGTATTATGGCTCTGCTCCGGAGAAGCTATAAATCAGAACAGGAAGCAATACAGATTGGACAGACTTTGGTGAGTTTTCGGAATGCAACAGTACAAAAAAATGGAGCAGAAATTTCTATTACACCAATTGAAATTCAGATTTTGAAAAAACTTTACGATAATAAAAATTACATCGTTTCAACTGAATCTCTCTGTGATACGATTTGGGGAGTGGATAGCTTTGGTTATGAAAACTCTTTGACTGTACATATTCGGAAAATTCGAGAAAAAATAGAAGAAAATCCTTCAAAACCTCAATATTTAAAGACAGCTAAAGGGCTGGGATATAAATTGTTATCATGATTATGAACCAAACCAAAATTTTAAGGTATTCACTAAAGAAATTTATCTTTTTTTCCATCATTATCTTTATTACCAATATTATTTTAATTGCCAGTTTTGTTTTTTACATTAGGGAAAAGCAAACTGCTACTGAGACTGTGAAAATAATTTCTGAACACATTACCATCACAAAAAATAACGTCCACATACCTAAAAATGATATCTCTAGTCTAAAAGAACAAAAGTTATGGCTCATGGTATTGGATAAGCAGACTGGAAAACAAGTGTACGAACAGTATAAACCTACAGAAGTTCCTTCGCAATTTGACTATGGGGACATTTTACAGTTTTCTCGCTATTATCTTTCAGATTATCCTGTTTTTAGTCAGATAAAAGGTGGCTACATCATTGTTGTTGGTTTTCCAAAAGATAAAATTGCTCGTTATAGTTATAATTACTTAGATATAGATAGTATTCGCCTGATTCCACTAGTAGCATTTGGAGTATTGCTTTTCAACTGCCTTTATTTCGCTTTTCTTTACTACTATGGTGTGACGCATATCAATCGTAAAATTGCGCCTCTTATAACTGCTATTCAGAATCTCCCAGATGGTTTGAAAAATCCAATAAATTCTATATCAGAACTAGAATATCTTACAACTGCAATTAATCAAACCGATACTCTACTCAAAGAGAATGAAGTCTTTAAAGAGCAATGGATTTCAGGAATTGCACACGATATCAAAACACCTCTTTCTGTCATCATTTCTAACGCGTCCTTGTTAAATGATTCTGAACTAGATACACAGTCTAAAAAACATATTCGCCCAATATTGACAGAATCCTATTACATCCAAAATATTTTAAATGACTTAAATATAGTAGCTCGCCTTTCATCCGGTCATCTTCAATTAAATCAGACTGAAACAAAAATTATCCCCTTCTTCAAAGACATTCTCATCCATATTTTAAATCAAGAAATCTGGAATGATTTTGAATTTGAATTTGATTACGATTATTCACTTGTTAATCAATCTATCATGATTGAGCAGTTTTTAATCACAAGAGTTATCCATAATATCATCTACAACTCTGTTTTACATAACGAAAAGGGTTGCACAATAAGAATCAACTTATTCAAAAAAGATACAAATGTAATTGTCGAAATCAAAGATAATGGACAGGGAGCTTCACCAGAAAAAATTGCTGAACTTAATGAATTATCTTTTAAAAACATTGATATTTCTAAAATTAGAACGACTGGAATTGGGCTAAAAATTTCAAAACAAATTGTTGATTTGCATCAGGGCTCTATTTCGTTTGCTAGTGTCCAAAATGAATTCTTTGAAAGTATCATTTCACTTCCGATTTTCAACATTAGCAATTAGATAAAAAAATGGAGAAGAACCATTAGAGTTTTCTCCATTTTATTCATCTTATCTTCCACTTATACCCTGCCCAGCCTACCAAGACAAGTAAAGCAAGGTTAAAGATGATAAAGAAAGTCGTAAAACCAAATAATCCATTCTGTGCCAAATCTTCCGTGTAAAGTTCAGCCTCTGTAAAGAACAAATAAATTCCATAGACCTCCACGAAAATAAGGAAACTGACAAAACCAATCAAGAAAAGTCCACTGGCAATAAGAAAGAGTCTCCATAAAAGAATGAGAATTCCTCCTACTGCTAAAAAAATTACTGGGATAAGGAGTAAATCATTCATGACTTTCTCCTTTCTAATCAATCAATTGACGATAATGGGTGGCAAGAGAGGAATCAAACTCTTCTAATTTTTGAACTAAGTCCAAATACTCTTCTTTTTCATGTTCTTCAAAGTCCACACCTTGATGATTCTGAAGAGCGATTTCCAATTGACTAGTGAGCTCTCGTTTAGAAAAACTGTAATCCCCTGTCACTTCCTCATAATGTTCCTTTAACTCCTTGTAGGCTTGGTATTCTTCAGGTGTTTGAAATCCCTGTACCAAAGCCTCTTCTAATTGATAATAGGTATCTTCCATCATAATCGTTACCTCGTTTCTTTCTATCTTTATTTTACCGCGCTTTTCTTTTCTTGTCCGCTATTTATATCTATTTTTTAATCCAATTCAAAAGAAAGTTGTTCTTGCTTTTCGTTTCCTTTTTCGTGGAATTGTCTTAAGGCCTGATCAATAATATCTAAATCCGTTTCTGTTTCAATCAATGGCGCGAGTACATCGTATTCGGCCTTTTTAGTTTGATAATCCTCTTCCTTTGAAAAATTTTTCTCAATTTCTACTTTAGCAGTAGTCCATTTATCCTTTAATTCATCCAATAAGTTCTGAGTTTTCACTTGGTCATCTTTAATGTGGTCTATCGTATGCTGAAGCCTTTGAATTGTCCCCAAAGGAGAATACAAATCTAAACTGACAGAATACTGATTTTCTCCTACAATCTTAACAGAGAAGGTTTCAGGAAGAGGCTGATTCGTTGGTAGACTAAGCATTTTAATGTCAAATCCTCGATAACTTGCTAGGGTTCGAAATTCTTTGCTGTCAGATTGATTATGACGGATAAGACGGTGTAGGGATTCACCTGCTTCAGCTCGTTGCTCAAAAACTTGTTTACCTATCGTCATAGAAAATGATTGGTCTTTCGACATTTCAGACTGTTGAATGTCGCCTTCATACTTGCTTAATCGTTTCTCAAGAATGGGCATATTTTCTTCACAGTAAGAGATTGTATGACGATAGTGATCCTTGCTGCGTTGAAAGGCGCGTCTTTGATTTTCTAATAGAGTTAGATCATTCTCTAGTTCCATCTTATATTTGAGATAAGGATTACCTGTTGCTAGTGCCTTAAAATCAGAAGCTGTCATGGTCTGCTCATCAATATCTTCTGCAGCACGAATCGGCTCCTTAGAAGTCATAATCTGCTTAATATAACGGAGTTTGTTCTCCTGAGTTGCCCATAGATAATTATCAAACGAACCTTTGGTAATGTAGTGGTAAATATCCACTTCCTTGTTTTCATTTCCCTGTCGGATAATCCGTCCATTGCGTTGCTGAATGTCACTTGGTCTCCAAGGGACATCCAGGTGATGAACTGCTTTCATCTTGCTCTGAACATTTAAACCTGTTCCTCCTTTTTCAGTTGAGGCAAGAAGAACCCGAACCTCTCCTGCATTAACCTTTCGAGACAAGCTATTCTTCTTTTCATCACTATTGGCATCATGTACAAAGGCAATTTCCATACTAGGGATTCCTCTATCAACTAATAAAGCCTTAATCTCAGAATAAACATCAAAGCCATTATCTTTTTTCTTAGGTGTGCCAATATCTGAAAAAATCATCTGAGTAGCCTTATTTTCCATTCCCTCACGATAAATTCTTTCAACATTATCCACTACCTGAAGCAGTTTATGATTGTCTGCTAGACTATAACTAGAGTCCAATAAACGCATATCAATAGCTAGTTTCCGCGCCTCACCCGTAATCTTCAACATGTTATCCTGGCTCGGATCAACTGTTCCACATTTGACCATATCTGACCTCATAACTAATTCTTCTAAATAGAGTTTCTGGTTTTCAGTTAACTCACTCTCAATAGGGATAATATGAGCTTCTGGAACAGGTAAATCCAACATATCTTGTGTTTGAATGTCGGCTGTTTCTTTATAGATTTTCATCAACTCAGGTAGATTGACAAACTTTTTAAATCGTTTCTTAGGTTGGTACTTATCCCCTGTAGGAGCTAATTCCATAGAGTTTTGAATTTCTCCAAAAGCACCTACCCAAGAGTCAAAATAATCAACTTGATAGCGTTTTAAGATATCTGGTTGAATATAGTTCATCATAGTGTACAACTCACTAATAGAATTGGAAACTGGTGTTCCTGTCGCAAAGACAATGTTTTTAAAATCATGCTCTTCCTGAATCTGTCGAACCTTCATTTCCATATCCACATTCTTCTTAGACGTTGTATTGGTAATCCCTGCTACATTTCCAAGTCCAGTAATCGGACGAATATTTTTAAAGTGATGTGCTTCATCCACAAAGAGAAAATCAATTCCTAAGTTCTCAAAATCAATAAAACTATCACGATTAAAGCGTTGGAGTTCTTCCAATTGTTTCTCTAGACCACTTATTGATTGTTCTGCTTCTTTAACGGTATACTTATTTTCCGAATGTGTTTTAATCTCTCGTAGTTCATTGAGTTTATCCTCAATATAGTTCATCTGTCTTTCCTTACTGACAGGGATTTTTTCAAATTGAGAATCCCCAATGACAATGGCATCGTAATCTCCTGTAATAATACGTGACACAAATTGTTTTCTTCTCGCCTTCACAAAATCTTTCTTAGTGGTCACAAAGACTTTTTTAGTAGGGAAAAATTTCATGATTTCTTGGCCAAACTGAGCAGACAAACTAGAGGGCACCACATACAAGGGCTTATGAACCATCCCCAACTCCTTTAATTTAAACCCAGCACCAAGCATGGTCAAGGTCTTTCCTGAACCTACCTCATGAGCTAATAAGGCTCTTTTTTCTTCTACGATTCTTTGAATGGCATTCTCTTGGTGAGGACGAAGACTAATGTTTTGAGCCAAGCCATCAATAACTAAATGGCTACCGTCATACTCTCGACTAACTGTTCGATTATAAAGACGATTATAGCTTTCCTCAATGACTTGTTGGACTTCTGGATACCGTGAGACAAATTCTTGAAAGAGCTCTTGTAAATGCTGCTCTTTTGCTCTTAGAACAGAGGTTTTTTCCAAATCTGTGATAGTCTTTTTCTTTTCTCCTTCCGTAACAGTCATAGTAATCGTCGGTTGGTTTGAATTTAGTAAATTCTCAAAAATCTTTCTTCCTGTATCATAACGTGACCCACTGACTCCAAGACTACTATCTTTGGCACTTGGATAGCGATAAGCAAATGATGTCCTTAAATGAACCTGGCCATCGACAGGATTCACTTCAATGACTTGTTCAACATCTGGCGAAGACAATTCAAATTCACGATTGGTAAAACATTCAAAGGCAAATTTACCATAAACGGATTGAGGAATCCAACGTGACCCTATTTTGAACTCAATATCTGCCAGATGAATCCGTGGAGGGCGAACAGATTCTAACAAATCTAAAGCATGAGACCAGTCAAATTCTTGGTTGTTTTCATCTACTAATAGTTGAACTACTTCTATCTTATTGAGAATATCTCCTGACAAAAACTGGTTCTTAGAAAGATATTTTCTTTCCCCTCTTAAATAACTTTCTGGATCCATTAAAACCTGGTCACCTAACTCATCTAAAATAGCAGCTTGGCTATGTTCGGGATAAATTGATACCATATAGTCTAAATCAACCCCTCTACCATCCGATAAACTGGAGTTTAAGGCATCTAAAGCCGTTGATACTCTTGTAATCTCTCTCTCTGGTCTAACCAATGCTTTCTCAAAGGCTAAAGATTTTTTATATTTTACTTTCTGGTCTTTAGAATCGATGTATTCATCTTCTAAACTTGCTAGTAAAGAATACTTATCGTCACTATCAAATAAGTTCCGATTGACTGAGGCATTCAAGTATCCAAATTGACTTACAAAGCGGTCATAGTCACGATTCAATTTGCCAAGCAATTCCTGAAAATCTGTTCGACTATAATCTGAATGACGTTGAATTTCAATTAAGGATTGATAGGTCTCTCTCAAATCAACCATGCTCTTAATACGACTAATGTCCTTATCCGATAAGGGACTTTCATAAAAGACAGTTTTTTTGAACAGTCCCTTATATTTCCCTCTTTTACTCGCTTCTTCTGACTTGTAAACATCTAGTGCTTCCTCATCTGTCAAATGAAGTTGCACGAATCGGTCTATTTTATGTTCAGACAAAGAACTGTCCCAAGCTTTAAAATCTCCCTTCTCATCTACATAATAACTAATTTCGTCTACTTTTGAACTTTTCCGAATGCCATGCGTATCTCGGTAATAAATTTGATTTCCCTCATATCCAAAAGAATAGAGCGCTAAGTCCTCACGTATACGACTTGGGATCGAATTATCCACTTCTTCTTGGATAAAAACAGGTGCTTTCAAAGAATTGTCAATTTGTTTAGGTGCTTCCACATTCTCGAATGCTTTCATTATATCAGTAGATAATGTTTCTGATTCCCCCTTTACATTGAGGGTTCCTCCATTAAAATTACGTACTTCATATTCACCCAAAACTTGTGTGTTGTATTTCCCATCAAAATAAGGATTGATCCAGACACGCTTATCTTCCTCAAAGGGAATAGAGCCACTAAAGACAAGTTCCTCCTCATTAAGATTCTTTGCTTGATCCTTTTGAAAGAAGAGGAGATCTGTGGTCACTCGAGTACCTGCAATCGTTTTAAAAGCCGTATCCGGCAAACGAACACCCCCTAAAAAATGAGTGTTGGTTTTAATCTCTTGTAAGACATTATCTGTCCGCTTATCCATTGTCCCAATAGATGAGATAATCGACACTTGTCCTCCGTCTCTTACTAAATCAAGTGAGTGTTTGACAAAGTAATCATGAATCATATAAGGTTTATCGTAGTTTTTATCGGCAATGCGAAAATTTCCAAAAGGAACATTCGTTAAGACTAAATCAAAACTATTATTTTGATAGGGAACTTCTTCAAATCCTCGCACTTCAATATGGGTATTGGGGTGGAGTTGTTTTGCGATTGCGCCTGTCACACTGTCTAATTCAACCCCATAGAGCTCTGATTTATCTCGTATACTTCTAGGCATCGCCGCAAAGAAGTTCCCAGTCCCCATAGAAGGATCTAATATCCTTCCTCCCTCAAAACCATCATCCAGTAATTTTTGCCAAATCTGGCGAATAATCATTGGGTCTGTATAATAGGCTGTGAGAGAACTTTGTTTCATGGTGGAGTATTCTGATTTACTTACTAAACTCTTAAGAGTTAAACGTTCTGCTTCATACTTTTGATTGAGTTCATCGAAAAATTCATTAGCAAGACCACCCCATCCAACATACTTGGCTAGTAGCTCTTGTTCTTCTGGATTCGCTTGTCGTCCTTCTTTTTCTAATCTTTTAACAAGTTCAATTGCGGCGATATTCGTTTCAATTTTTTCTCGATTTGTCTTAGGATAAAAGTCCTCTAAATCATCTGGAAAAACAAAATCTTGAACAGGGATATCCAACTCTTCTATACTTGAAATAAGAGTTTCTGTTTCCTTATCCTTTTCATTTTCTTCTTCCAAATAGGAAAACAAATCTATTTCCTGACTTTCACTTGATGAATCAATCTCAATCTCTGAATCTTCTTTTTCAAGTTCTACATGAGACAATACTTGTTCAATCTCTTCCAAACTGTTCAAGTATAAGATAGGATTCTCTTCAAATAACTGGTTGGAATCACTGAATAGCTCTAGGCGAACTAAGTCATTTAACTGTGCATTTTCAATCGAAACCAACTGAAATACTTGTCCTTTATAACTTACTTGTGAACCGATTGGATATTCCCTCAAAGCTTCTTCTACAATTTTATCGACATTAGAAAAGGAGTTCGTTTCTTCCGTTTCCTGTTCAATAGCACTTGAAGGAGATAAAGATTCCTCTACTTGATTAGACTTTTCTCTTATAGCTTTTACTTCATCAAAATGAGTAATAATCTTCAGCTTTTGTGTCAGTGGGAGTTGTGTGTAGTTTTCTTCATGATGGACAAGATCCGTAACGGTATCTAAAGTAGCCATCAATTCTGAACCCAAATAGGCTAGAACATCTCCTTCTTTTTCTTCAAAATGAATCTCAAGAACTTCTTTTTTAAGCTCTTTTGAGTCAACCATTAGAAGAAATTCCTCTATATCTCTACTAACACGGTCAGATAGATTATTCGCAACCCGATAGACATTGACTAAATTGACATCCTGATTCTGATGAAATACAAGCTCACTTAATGGTTCTAACTTCTCTTTTTCAGATTGGATGTAAAATCGAGTGGAAAGGTTATAGGTTGCGACTTCTAGCACCAAGTTTTTCTCAAAATTACTTAATTGAGATAATTTACCTAGACCAGCTTGTCCAAAATTTCTTGTGTAACTTTCTAAATCTTGGTCATTATTTTCAGAACTAGCCTCTAGGAAAGAAACAATATCTTGATCAAAAGAATAGACGTGAGGAATCTCTTCTATCTTGCCCTCTTCAGTCAAAAAATTCTCTACCAAGTCCTGCCATTTCTCATCAAAATGTTGCGCTTGATAACGAAGAAATAGGTCCATTTTCTCCCTATCTTTTGGAATTGTTCCACGAAACATAGCCAATAATTGCATTACTTCCATACTCGCTCCTTTCATCTATACGAAAATAGGAGAATCACATGATTCCCCTACAACTCTATCTCCATTTCAACCTCTTGAGGACTGGTTTCTAAATCACTAGACAAAAGAGAAACGGCATCTGTTCTCATGTAGTAAGTATATAAGTCTTCTAGGTCTTGTTGGTTTTCAATCCCTGTTTCAATACTAATCAGAGCCTGTATAAATTCCTTGTAGTGACTCTCCATCATATCTGAAATCTTTTGTTTCATTTCCATAAATACTGAGGACGGTTCAGTTATACTTGTTTGGCCCATGTCTTGTAAATCCTTTTCTAAGGGATTGGTTCCTTCTTCTACTTCTACTAAATCTGAACGACCATCACCATCAGAATCTGCGCTAAGAGGATTGGTTCCTAGCGTTAATTCTTGAGCATCAGTCAGTCCATCTTGATCCGAATCACGTTGATAAATGGCTTCCATATACTTCCTTCTTTCCTAGTTAATCTTTTTTCACTCCAATCCTACCAAATATTTCTTGAAAGAAGTATCACAACAAAAAAGAGAACGAGCCAAAACTGCGTTCTCCTTAAAATGATAAAAATATATTTTATACCACAAAAGATATGTAAACTAATCTTTTAAATAATAAAAAAGTTGCGACGTTTGTAAATGTTTTGAGTAAATTGAAATTACTTTTTGACCTTTTGGAAATACTGTCTTTCTCTTCAAATCTAATAAAGATTGAGGAACAATTTTCCTTGATGTCTCTTTCAATGTTAATGCTAGTATCTGTTTTCTTGTACGTAGAGCATAATCAAACTCCAAATACAAATAACGTCCTGAACCAGTTAGATGAACATGCTTTCCCAATAACTCCTCAATGGATCCTAAAACTTGTAACTTTTGCATCGTGGTTCCATCTTTTTTTATTTTCAACTCATCAATTATGACATGTCTATTTAAACAATCGTCAAAGAAACTGCCTGCACCTTTTTGGTAATCAACACCACATAGGTGCATGAAATTAGTAGGTGAAAAATGAAGCTCAACACTTTCAATTTCCGTTTCATAATACATGATTTTGCCAACAAAGTGTTTTTTAAAAAAAGAAGCCGCAATTTGTAACTGAGTAAAAAAACGCTGAAGTTTTATTTTTTCGGTGTAATTTGGATTACGATAATCTCTAGAATTTGCCATATTTTCCTCACAAAAAAGGTGGTTTACAGAGTCTGTAAGCCACCTAGTCAGTCGGTTTATTCTGGTGTCTGCCACCGCTTGGCCCTTACGTCCAAGATTGCTATCGGATTTCGTTCTGGTGTCCGCCACCGCTTGGCCCTTATGTCCAAGATTACTATCAGATTGACCATGAGCCGACTACTCATCTACACTATTTATTCTACCTGAAAATGGTTAAAATTTCAAGTGTAAACTCTTCTATTTCGTAGTATAAGCAAAACTGATGGCACTATCTGCTTGAGAGATTTTTCTAAAGGTATAGTTAGGGTTGCCACCATAGTTGGTTTCAGACACAAGGAAAGAACCGTCATCATATACTTTCTCGATAAAAGCCACATGACCGTAGATGGCTGGTGTGCCATGTGTACCTCCCACAAAAGAAACAATGGCACCTGCTCTTGGTGTAGAGCCAGTTTCCCCACCAAGACTTGAAGCTGTCGCAACCCAGTCCTGACCATTTCCCATGGTATTAATGATTGAAATCTTCTCTCCGTTTCTACCTTTTAGCTTTAATCCTAACTGGTTCATACGAGCTGCAACACCCCATGTACATTGTCCATAAGCATAGGCCATACCATCTCCACCACCAGGAACAGAATGATCATACAAGTCTCCACGAACCCCTTCAAGGGATTGCGGGTCACTCTTTGCCTGTCCTCCATTTGTTTGGCTAAAGCCTTTTTCAATTTGGTAATACCATTCCGTTGCTCTGGTTTGTCTTTCCAGTAGTTTGTCACCAGAATTTCCCTCCCAATAGGTGAGGAAGAGTTGGGCCAGATTGGCTGCACTGCCCGTATTTTTAAAGAAATCCTTTAACCAACTTTGATAGTAAGGACTATCCCCATGAAGCATAAAATCAAGTTGGAGGTCTAAATCATACCACTTCTTATTTTTGCTATGTGCATAATTCAATAAAGCTGTATGACGTGTTGAACCATCTGCGGTATCCGTCCATTGACCTAACCCCAAACCTCTATGAAGAATATTAGGATAAGCACCACTATAAATGGCTGGACCTCCAATCGCTAACCAGCTTTCATCATCCCATGAGGAATCGGTAGCGCCAACTGGAGGAGATAAATAATCCCCTTCAGCTCGTTTAGGATTGATAGAAGACTCTACCGACCAATTTCCTAAAATAGCCGCAATGGCTTGGGGACTTGCCCCTTGAGATTTCAAAAACTCATAAATATGTTTTGCTCGTTCAAACTCATCTCCACCAAACTGACCAATGGCAGGTAAGATAGTGGTCTGAAGTTGAATGACTTTGGGAAAATAAAATTGCGGATTGACATACACCAATTTTTCTTTCTTGTTCTTATACTTTTGATAGGAAACTTTCAAACCTGTATCGTCTGATGTTTCACCAATAATATCACCCGTTAGGACTCTTGTACCCTCAATCGCACGGCCATTATGAATAGAATACAAGGTCAATCGACTCTCATTCTCTCCTTTTCCGTTAGTGAGAATTATATTGTCACCATCTAGTGATACGACCCCATCCATTGGTGCGACAATCGTTTGGTGAGCCTTCGCTTCTAGTAGAATGTACTCCTGAAGAGTAGGTTTTCCGTCTAAATCATAGTATCCATAACGATAAATCATGGTTAGACTATCTTCGTTGCTTTTCCCCTCAAATGGATTGTCCAATTCCTGCATGGAAGCATAGACACCTTCTTCTTTTAGTTCCTTCATTTCCTCTTGATCGTCTTTCGAGAGTTTATACTTAGGAGTTTCATAAAGGTCTTGCATGGATTTCAAATCATCCCCATCGTTTAAATCATGCCACAAAGTAGACAGATAATCCTTGTAAGTTTCTGAACTAAATAAGTGAACTGGTTTGTGTAACTCATAGTCATGGAATTTAAAGTTCATATACCCCATCACATCATCAACTTTTGTGTAATAAGTAATTCCTTTGTCATTTGTGCGAGTATGTTCTGCATCTTCCCAAGTTAGGTGGGTATAAGCTTTTGTTAATTCAAATTCATCTTGTTGAATCAAACTAGCAGATGAAAATCCTAAAAAGAAGCTCATCATAAATAAGAGAAGAAAGACTAATCCTCCAACTATCCAGGTTACAGGATTTCCAGCCGCAAATGTAAAGAAGGAAAAGGCTGCTTTTATTTTTTGATAGATATTTCGGACACTTGTAAGACCTTGTTTCTTTAATTTTCGAAACCGATTTTTAAAGGAACTTGGGTTATCTTTCGCTAGTTTCCATCCTTTTCCATCCTTAAAATGATGGTATCGCTCTTTTGTGTTGGTCAGTCTTTTCTTGGTAAAACGACCTGTTGCTTGTCCTGTTTTGACACTAGCTTTCCCAAGATTATAAGAAATCCGACTATAGCGTTTTCCTTTTCTAATGGTCTCTTGAAGTGTGCGATAGCCTTCTAAATCTTCATTTTCTGAAGCTAACTCTCCACCTTCACGTCCAAGGACATAAAGAAAAGTTTTGGCTTTCCTACTTACTTTTTTGGACTTATAGGCTTGTTTAGTAGATTTTAGATTCTCTTTTGCGGCCTTGACTTCTTTCTTAGCTTTTAATTCTTCTAAACTCTTCCCTTGAAAGAAAAAATTAGATTTTTGTTTCGATTCCTGACCGTAGAGAAATTTTTGATTGGTTTTTCTTTCTTTACGACTCTCTTTTCTTTCTTCTTTTGCTTCTACCTTGGCTTCTCTAAATTGCTTCTTGGCTATTTTCAATCGTTTCCTAGCATGAGGTAATCGTCTATCTCTTAATTCTTTGCGATTCAAAAGAGATGGAGGACTATTTTGAAGAATATGATTGTAGTCTTCATTTGCTTGTTTTACTCTAGCCTTTGAAGCTTCTCTCATCTCCTCTAACTTTTCTTTTATCTCTTTTTTCCATGCTTTTTCATCCAGTACAGAGGAATCTTTTTTCTGTTTTCTTACCTCCTTCTTTCCTTGTTTTAAGAATTTCTTCTCATCTTTTAGACTTCTTCTAAATGCCTTTCGGGCACGTATGATTTCTCTTTTATCCTTCATTTACCTTCCCCTTAATTAGAAGCCATTTTATCAGGATCCGTACTCATAATATCAAACAATTGAGTACCTTGAGGAATCTTATTTTTAAATGGTACGACAACTGAGCCAGCTTTTATCAGTCCTGCTCCTTTTTCTGGATTGACTAGGTATTTTTCGAGTTCTTTTGACAAGCCTAAGAGTTGAACCAGTTCTTCTCTATCATTTTTTGCTTGCTTGAGAAGAATCATAAATTCACTATTTGCAATAATGCGTCTACCATTTGGATCTAACAATAAGGTTTCGACATTTTGGGTTATCCCAGTCGGACTCGCTCCATATTTTCTGACACGACTCCACAATTTAAAGAAGAAATCACTGGCATATTTATCTAATAAGAGAAGCTGCATTTCATCAAAATAAATCCAGGTCTTCTTCCCTAATTTTTGGTTCCGAACAACACGATTCCATATCTGATCAAAAACAACCATAAGGGCGATTTGTTTCAGCTCATCTCCTAACTTCTTAACGTTATAAATCAAGAAATTAGATCCTGTCTGAATATTGGTCTTATGAGAAAAAATATCAAGAGAACCTTCGACATACAGTTCCATATCAAGTGCCAAATTCTGCGCTTCTTCTTCTGGTTGTTGACTCAAGACAAAGACCCATTCTTCCAAAGAAGGCTCTTTAAATGACTGATAAGTGAGTCTTGTAACTCGGTCGATAATCGATTTTTCTCTCCCATCCATTTTTCTATCCAATAACTTACCGATAAAGGATAAAAGAAATTCTGATTTTACCTTTACAGGATCCTCATCCATATTTTCCTCAGACAAGTCAAGGACATTGAGATAAGTTTGGGAATCGGGCGCAATATCAATCATTTCTCCACCAAAAGCCCGTCCAATGACACTGTACTCCGCTTCTGGATCAACGATGATAATTTCTGTATTTTCGCCAGATTCCTTGATTTTGGTCGTGATAATTTCATGCTTGGTTGCCATACCTTTTCCAGCTCCAGATGTCCCTAAAATCAGACCAGACGGTGTATTTAATAGGCTACGATCAATGGTAATAATATTGCTTGAGATTTGATTGATACCGTAATATTTCCCACTACGGTCTTGTAAGTCTACTGAAGTCCAAGGAGAGTTCACTGCTACATTAGATGTTAATAAACTCCGTGATACTCCCTCTAAAAAATCACAACCAAATGGCAGCAAACTATTAAAGGCTGCTTCTTGCATATATGGAAGTTTATCAATCATTAGGTCATTTGAGCCGGCCACTTGTTGAATCGTATCTATAGCTTGTTTAAGTTCTTCTTCATCCTGACCAAAAACACCAATCAAAAAGACTGTTTGAAATAGTTTATCTCCTGTCTCTGTCATGGTTTTTAAGAGTTCTTCAGCTTCATCGATATTGCTTTCTAATACATGACCTACTTTTTCCAAATAGATACCTGTACGAGCTAGTTTTTGTTGTTCCCCAATCTTTTGGGATTCCATTAAGGTCTTCTTTGTTCGTAGTTTCTTCATGGCATCTGCCTTGGTCGAACTTTGAGCATGGAGGCTCACAATCAATTCCAAATCTCCTTGCATGAGGTCTCGGATAAACTGATCACCTAATTCCATGCCGTAGTCTCTCACATAGACAATCTGCAATAAGCGGTCATTGATTTGTAGGTAATTCTTGTTTTTGAAATCTAAGAGATTAGGCGCTATGAAGTGACGAGTTGTCTGACCAGATCTCGTTAAATCACGGTAAGAAAAAGGAAGATGGTGTTCTCCTCTAAGCATATCTGCCAACAAGTTGACACGGTCTTCTCCAGCCAAGGATTCAAAGCGAGCATCAATTTCTGAGAAACCACTCTTGAAATATTCTCCTATTTGGGACAAGGAACGATAGGCTTGTTTGGGATTAGAATCCTTTCTACCAAAGCTAATCAGTTTCACAGCTGAAAAATTATTTTCACCACTGTCTAAATTCTGATTCATCATCCGATTCAATTCTTTACGATAGGTATCATATCCATCTTCTTTTTCCTCATACAAAACACTTTGTCTAAACTTTTCTAAATTCAATCTTTTATTAAAGATGGTCAATTGGAAGTTGGTTTGGTCGTCTAAAGAGTTAATCAAATCAGAATACTTCTCAATGATTGCCCCCTTGTCTTCTAAACCAACAGTCTGGTAATTGACATCACCAAGTAAATAACTTTGTGAGAAATAATCTTCTTTCACCTGCATCAGACCATTTTGATACAGGGCTTGATAGGAAAGAGTATTAGCCGTTGATGGTAACACTTCCTCTTTTTTATCTTTAACTTTTTCCTTTTTATTAGTCATTGAAGTTTTTTGTTTCTTTAATGTATTTGATTTTCTTTTCATGTTCAGGTCCTTTCTTTCCTGTAATTGTGCGTAGGGGAACCGTTAATTCAAAATGAAGACGGTATTTCAAATAATGTTCAAAATATAAATCATTGGGTTTATAGACTCCAAAAAGCATGAGGGGGATGGTGAAGGCAAACACAAAACCGTAAACAAACCAATCTCCAAATTGCCAGAAAAAGAGATTCAAGCCCAAAACAATAATTGTGACAATAAAGGCTGGTAAAACAAAGATGATTTGTCTTGTGGTGAAGCCTAACCAAGCCCTGTGTTGGTATTTTGAGATGTCTTTAAAGACACGTGTATTCATGACTTTCCTTTCTAAAAAGGCTAAGAAGCAATCACTTCCTAGCCTTTATCTAATTACATACCTAAGATTGAGCGAGCCGTACGTTGAGAACCAACGAGGGCAATAATCAGTAAGATAGCTTGTACCAAACTACCAAACATAATCGCAAGTGATTGCAAGACTCCTGCACCATTTGAAACAGCTATTTTCCCAGCAGATTCAAACAAAGGAACAAGAGAAACAATCAGAAAAATAAGAACCCCTTGTACCGCATAGACCATAATATTTTTTAAATAGCCAATACCAATAGACTTCCACTCATCACTTAAAAATGTTGGAATCGTAAGAGGGGCAAATGGAATCATAAGGTAGAGTTGAATAAATCGAATAGATACCAACAGATTAACCATGGCTGCACTTACTATTCGAACAAGCCAAATGAGGAGGGCGAAAAAGCCCACAATCATCCGGCCAATAAATCCTGACCCCTTTAATCCAGAGATTGTATCATACTTTGCCCCACCGTGAGCCACAATCGAGGCCACTTGTTCAATGGCGTGACTCGCAATCCCGATGATGGCTTCTACAATCACGGTAGTGTTGGTAATTACAACTGCGACCATAATATAACTAATCAACATCGGGGCTAATGCTTCAAAGGTCATCGCTCCTCCTGAGTTAGCAATTTTCTTTGCCATCTTCGAAAATTCTAAGATGAGAACAACTGATAAAATCGCAACTCCAAGAGGCTGCATGACACTTTTAGTAATACTAGACATATAAGTCCAAACTGTTGGATTGTAGCTAGATAGGGATTTAATCAAATCTACTGTAGATTGTAAATCCACATTAAATCCTTCAAATAAATTTTCAGCTGATATTTTTTCAGATGCAAGATAAACAAAGGGTGAGACTAAACTTAGATTCATGTCATTGTTTATCCTCCTAAATTGAAATTTGAGTTACAAAGGCTCCAGCAGCCCCAACCATAACTCCACCGACAATTTCCAGAATGGCATTCCGAACACCTGGTCCACCATCTTTAATGTTGGTTGCAAGGTTGACAATCCCCACAACAACGAGAAAGGCACCAACCGCAATCAATCCCTTCTGTAACAAAGACATAGCTTGTGCAAACATAGCACTTGCGTCTACTCCATAAACAAAACCTTTAAAATGCGTAATCATCTATTTCCTCTTTTCTATTTTTATTTTAAACTAGATTCAAAAGTTAAATCACGAATTCTAAGGCCTTCAAGATGATTTTCTTGTCTTTGATTCAAAGGATTGATTTGATAGTTCCACCACCGTTCATCGGTTTCTTGATTGGCTAGGTACTTCCAGTTTGGATGTTTGGTTGAATTGTATTTTTTGCTTTTAAAGACAGGCATATTGGCAATTCGGACCAAGCATTCATGCCGTTTCATATTTCCGACTTCATCAGGTGTCATTAAATCACGAGCAATCTTTTGATGAGAAAGGGATCCTGAACCTGTCTGGCCAAAGGAACGACTCGTATTTCGAACATCAATGGTTTGTTTACCGAGTAATCCACTCATAAATTTAAAGGTATCTTCATCATTACCACCTAAGTAGACTAAGCTATCACAGTTCCCCAAAATGGTTTTCCAAGCTTCTTTTTCTTTATAGAGCCCTTGAAGTTGGGCAATATTTTGTAGAATAGGAACGAGACTCATATTTCGAGAACGGACTGTTGAGGTTTGTTCAGCAAAATCTGGGATTTCTCCGATATTTGCGAACTCATCTAAGTAAACTCTCACATGAAGAGGCAATTGACCCTTAAAATCAATATCTGCTTGTCTTGTTAGGGTTTGAAATACGGTTGAAAAAAAGAGGGCTGAAAGAAAGCGAAAGGTACTATCGTTATCTGGGATAACTAAGTACACCATTGATTTTTCCTTGCCCCATGTCTTCATATCAAGGGTATCTCTTTTGGTCAAATCCATAACACTTTGAATATTGAAGAGGGCAAATTTAGCAGTGGTTACAGCAACAACAGAATCCAGAGTCTTATCCTTATAATTTTGGAAATCTGCCCAATTTCGCATGGTAAAATTTTCAGTCCCATACTTTTTAGCATAATTTTCAAATAGAATTTCTAAGACACTTTTTTCTTGGTTTTCACCCTTGGATAAGTGTTTAATGAGTTTTGAGATTTCAGCAAAACTTGGATAACGCCCTCGTTTTTTTCGCTCTTCCACTTCTTTTTTTTGACGTTTCAACAAGTTTTGGTATTCCTTTTGACTTAAACGACTTTCTTCTATGAGCTGTTCTCTTGTTTTAGGTGGATTATAGAAATCGACTAGGTAGGAGGCTAAAGCTCGAACCAGAGTCATAGAAGCTTCATCCCAAAATGGATCACTACGGGAGCCAGAACCTTTGGTGTTATTAAAATAAACCGTCAGCATGCGATTCAAATCATTTTCTGTCTCTATATAGCGAAAAGGATTGAAGCCATCTGAGTTCTTCA
>CAURMD010000014.1:0-25666 GCA_963525985.1 uncultured Streptococcus sp.
GCTATCAAACGCGCTCGCGTAATGGCTTTGATGCCTTTCGTAAACGAAGATTAAAGAAAAGACCCCGACGGGTCTTTTTTTCATGAGCTTTGAAATAAGAGAGCGAGTTTAGGTCCAGTTGGACCTCTTTTTCACGAAATAGTTTTTTTCTGACCTTGGCGTGCTATAATGGTAATAGAAAGAGTAAAGGTGGGTAAGTCAAAGATGAATTGTACGATTAGAAATATGATTAAGTCTGATATTGAATCCTTATCTCATGGCTTTATGAATCAAGGTTGGCCTGGTAGAGAGGAAATTTTGGCTAGATATTTTCTGGAACAGGAAAGTGGGGAGAGAGAAGTCTTAGTTGCAGAGATTGATGGTGCTGTAGCGGGCTACGTTACCATTTTGCCCTCTGCTAAACATGGTCCTTTTGCAGAAGTCTATCCAGAATTATCAGATTTTAATGTGTTTGAGCCTTTTCGAAATCAAGGGATTGGGAGTCAACTGCTAGAAGAAGCAGAAAAACGAGTCAAGTTTGTTTCGAATAAGGTCACTCTTGGTGTAGGTTTGCACTTAGGCTATGGCCCTGCCCAGAGATTGTATATCAGACGGGGCTATATTCCAGATGGTTCAGGCGTTTGGTATCGAAATCAACCCTTGGAAATGAATGCTACTATTCAAAATAATGATGATTTAGTTCTGTACTTATCCAAGAAGTTCGAATAAGAGATAGCGAATTTCTTTGAAAATATGGGATTTCTCTACTTTATGGTATAATGGAAAGAGTTAGATTGAAAGAGGTAGTGAGATGGATGCGAAATTAAGATACAAGGCAAAGAAAATCAAGATTGTCTTTTTTGATATTGATGATACATTGCGAAATTCAAAGACTGGTTTTATTCCAGCTTCAATCCCAACTGTTTTTAAGCAATTACGTGAGAAAGGAATTTTGACAGGTATTGCTTCTGGACGAGGGATTTTTGGTGTCGTTCCAGAGATTCGTGAGCTCAAGCCTGACTTTTTTGTAACCTTAAATGGTGCCTATATTGAAGATAAAAAAGGTCAGGTCATTTATCAACATCAGATTGAGAAGTCAGATGTTGAGGAGTATATCTCTTGGGCTAAGCAAGAAGGAATTGAGTATGGTTTGGTTGGGAGTCATGATGCCAAGTTGTCGACTCGCACCGATATGATTAGTGAGGCTATCAATCCAATTTACCCCGATTTGGATGTAGATCCTGATTTCCATGAGAAAGAAGACATCTATCAAATGTGGACCTTTGAAGATAAGGGAGATGACTTGCGCTTGCCTGATAGTCTCTCAGACAAACTTCGCATGGTTCGTTGGCATCAGCATTCGTCTGATATTGTGCCGATTTCAGGCTCCAAAGCGACGGGTGTGGAAAAGGTTGTGGAACACCTTGGCTTGAAACCAGAGAACGTCATGGTTTTTGGAGATGGGCTGAATGACTTGGAACTCTTTGATTATGCTGGAATCAGCGTTGCAATGGGAATTTCTCATGATAACATCAAAGAAAAAGCAGATTATATTACAAAAACATTAGAAGAAGATGGCATTTTTGATGCCTTAGAAGGATTTGGTATGGTAGAAAAAGAATTGCATTTCCCACAAGTAGACATTGAAACAGTAGAAGGTCCTATCGCGACTATTAAGACCAATCACGGAGACTTGCGTATCAAGCTCTTCCCTGAACATGCTCCTAAAACAGTGGCTAACTTTGTAGCTCTTTCAAAAGATGGCTACTATGATGGTGTCATTTTCCACCGTATTATCAAGGACTTTATGATCCAAGGTGGAGACCCAACTGGAACTGGTATGGGTGGCGAGTCAATCTACGGCGAATCATTTGAGGATGAATTCTCAGAAGAACTTTACAATATCCGTGGTGCTCTTTCCATGGCCAATGCTGGTCCAAATACCAACGGCAGCCAGTTCTTTATCGTGCAAAATCAGCATTTGCCTTATTCTAAGAAAGAAATTGCTCGTGGTGGTTGGCCAGAACCGATTGCGGAAATCTATGCCAACCAAGGTGGAACCCCTCACCTAGACCGCCGTCATACTGTTTTTGGTCAGCTAGCTGATGAAGCTTCTTACGCTGTCTTGGACGCTATTGCTGCTGTTGAGACAGGAGCTATGGACAAGCCAGTTGAAGATGTTGTGATTGAAACAATTGAAATCGAGGACTAAGATGAAAATCGGTGATAAGCTAAAGGGTCGTATTACAGGGATTCAGCCCTACGGTGCCTTTGTTGAGCTAGAGACAGGTGATACGGGGCTGATTCATATTTCAGAGATTCGGACAGGCTTTATTGAAAATATTCATGAAGCCTTGAAAGTCGATGAAGAGGTTCAGGTTCAGGTAGTGGATTTAGATGAATTTACAGGGAAAGCAAGTCTTTCTATCCGCACTTTGGAGGAAGAAAAGCACCAGTTTCCGAGACGGCGACGCTTTTCAAGCGACCGTTTTAACTACGGCTTTGCGCCTCTTAAACGAATGATGCCAATTTGGACTAGAGAAGCCCTGCACTATTTAAAAAAGAAGAAGTAGTTTAGAATTTTATATTTTTTGTAATGTTAATATAAATCTGCTATAATAGAACCATGGAAGAAGAACAATTATTAAAATCAGGAGAGCGCATTAACCAGCTCTTTTCGACAGATATCAAAATCATTCAAAATAGAGAGGTTTTTAGCTATTCGGTGGATAGTGTTCTCTTGTCACGCTTTCCACGTTTTCCTAAAAAGGGCTTGATAGTGGATTTCTGCGCTGGAAATGGAGCAGTGGGGCTATTTGCTAGCACTCGTACTCAGGCACAGATTTTGGCTGTTGAGATTCAGGAGCGTTTGGCGGATATGGCTGAGCGCTCTGTCCGTTTGAATGGATTAGAGGAGCAGATGCAGGTCATCTGTGATGATTTGAAAAATATGCCTGCTTACATCCAGGGAAGTAAGGTGGATATGATTTTGTGTAATCCGCCCTATTTCAAGGTGGATCCTCATTCAAACCTGAACGAGAGCGAACATTATCTCTTGGCGCGCCATGAAATCACGACCAATTTGCAGGAAATCTGTCGTAGTGCCCAGAGTATTCTTAAGTCCAATGGACGTTTGGCTATGGTTCATCGTCCTGATCGGCTCTTAGATATCTTGGACAGCTTGCAACGACATAATTTAGCACCTAAGCGTCTGCAGTTTGTTTATCCAAAAAGAGAAAAGGAAGCCAATATGCTCTTGATTGAGGCCATTAAGGATGGCTCGACAAGTGGCTTTAAGGTCTTGCCACCTCTTATTGTTCACAATGATGATGGCTCTTATACGCCCGAACTCGAAGAGATTTATTATGGATCATAAGGCTTATATGTACGTGCTGGAGTGCCGTGATGGCTCCTACTATACAGGCTATACGACTGACGTGAGAAAACGCCTCGCTGTCCACAATAGTGGGAAGGGAGCCAAATATACACGAGCACGCTTGCCAGTCAAACTTATCTATGCTCAAGGTTTTGCCAGTAAGGAAGAAGCCATGTCGGCTGAAGCCCTTCTCAAGCGTAAGAAGAGACCACAGAAGGAGCAATTTTTATCTGAAAATCAAGATAGAAATTTACTCAGTTATTTTGAAGAATCGTGAGGAGCCCTTTGACTCCTCTTACTTTTGTCAAAAAGTGAAAAAAATGCTACAATAAAGAGAATAAACAAAATGAGGTATTATCATGTCTAAGATTCTAGTATTTGGTCACCAAAATCCAGACTCAGATGCCATCGGGTCATCTGTAGCTTTTGCCTACCTTGCAAAAGAAGCTTACGGTTTGGATACGGAAGCTGTTGCCCTTGGAACTCCAAATGAAGAAACAGCCTTTGTCTTGAACTATTTTGGTGTGGAAGCACCGCGTGTCATCACTTCTGCCAAAGCAGAAGGCGCAGAGCAAGTTATCCTGACTGACCACAATGAATTCCAACAATCTGTATCAGATATCGCTGAAGTAGAAGTTTATGGTGTTGTAGACCACCACCGTGTGGCTAACTTTGAAACTGCAAGCCCACTTTACATGCGTTTGGAGCCAGTTGGATCAGCGTCTTCAATCGTTTACCGTATGTTCAAAGAACATGGTGTGGCTGTGCCTAAAGAGATTGCTGGTTTGATGCTTTCAGGTTTGATTTCAGATACACTTCTTTTGAAATCACCAACAACACACCCAACAGATACAGTCATTGCTCCTGAATTGGCTGAATTAGCTGGTGTCAACTTGGAAGAATATGGTTTGGCAATGTTGAAAGCTGGTACAAACTTGGCTAGCAAATCTGCTGAAGAATTGATTGACATCGATGCTAAAACTTTTGAATTGAACGGAAATAATGTCCGTGTTGCCCAAGTAAACACAGTTGACATCGCTGAAGTATTGGAACGCCAAGCAGAAATTGAAGCTGCAATGCAAGCTGCTAACGCAGCAAACGGCTACTCTGACTTTGTCTTGATGATTACAGATATCGTCAACTCAAACTCAGAAATCTTGGCTCTTGGTGCCAATATGGGTAAGGTTGAAGCAGCCTTCAACTTCAAACTTGAAAACAATCATGCCTTCCTTGCTGGTGCCGTTTCACGTAAGAAACAAGTGGTACCTCAATTGACTGAAAGCTTTAATGCTTAAGATTTTGAGTGTTAATTCAAATTAGGAAAGGCTAGTTTGCCTTATATCGAAAGGAGTTTCGGCTCCTTTTTTTCTAGGAGTGAAGCATGTTAGAAAATGGCGATTTGATTTTTGTGAGAGATGAGTCGGACATGGGACAGGCTATCCAGACTTCCACAGGCAACTATAACCATGTTGCCATTTATTTGGATGAGATGATTTATCATGCTAGTGGGAAATTCGGTGTGGTCTGTCAAGCACCAGCAGATTTCTTTGAGTCCAATCACTTGTACGACCTCTATGTTTACCCAGAAATGGATATCCAGTCTGTGAAGGAAAAAGCTTGCAAACATCTAGGAGCACCCTACAATGCTTCTTTCTATCCAGATGGAACTGGCTTCTACTGTTCTCAGTATATGGCAGAAATTCTCCCCATTTTTGAAACTATTCCCATGAAATTTGGGGATGGGGAGCAGGAGATTAGTGATTTTTGGAGAGAGTATTACAGAGAACTAGATCTGCCTGTTCCTTTGAACCAGCCGGGGACCAATCCTAGTCAGTTGGCAGCATCGCCTCTGTTAGAATGTAAAGAAAGGAATCTTCATGATTCAGATTTTTAATCCATCTCGTTTGACGAGACAGCCATTTTTTAGAGAATTGATCCGCTATCTGGACCAGCAAGAGGATGTTATTTTGCGAGAAATTAAGGCTCAATTTCCAGATGTGGCAGTTGATAAACTCATGGAAGAGTATATAAAGGCAGGCTTGATTCGTCGGGAAAATAAGCGCTATTACCTTAATCTTCCTATGCTTGAATCACTCGATAGTCTTGAACTGGATCAAGAGATTTTTGTCAGCGAAGATAGTCCAGCCTATCAAGCTATGTTAGAGCGGAGTTTTGAGACAGAATTACGAAATCAAACCAATGCAGCTATTTTAGTTGAAAAGACGGACTTTGCGCGGAATAAAATGACCCTGTCTAATTATTTCTACAAGGTCAAACATCAGTATCCTTTGACAGAAAAACAGCAGGAACTCTATGACATTTTGGGAGATGTTAATCCTGAGTATGCTCTTAAATATATGACGACTTTTTTGTTGAAATTTCTCAAAAAAGATCAGCTGATGCAGAAACGCCGTGACATCTTTGTGGACAGTTTAGTTGTCCTAGGTTATATAGTCCAAAATGAAGATGGAAAGTATGAGTTGGCTGTCGATTTTGACAAGGAGAGATTAACTTTCTATTTAGTGTGATTGCTTTTTCTGAGCACATTGTTTGACTTTATCTATCGATAAGTTTATACTAATGTAACCGATAACACATATCGGAATAGAACTAAAGGAGACAATCATATGTCACTTGAAAACAAATTGGAACAAGCAACAGGTGCTGTCAAAGAAGGTTTTGGTAAAGTTACTGGGGATAGCAAGACTGAAGCAGAAGGCGCTGTAGAAAAGACAGTTGCTAAGGCAAAAGAAGTAGTTGAAGATGCTAAAGGTGCTGTAGAAGGTGCCGTTGAAGGTTTGAAAAACGCTTTTAAATAAAAATAGAAAAAATCAAGGGTTTCGTTTCCCTTGATTTTTTACTATCTTATAAATAATTTTCTGCTACGGCGGCATCTCCAGGATAGGCTTCTTTTTTTCCTTGGACTATTTGGTAGCAATCGGCACCCTTACCAGCAATTATAACTGCATCTAATTCGTGATTTGTGATAGCCATAGCTGCCTTGATGGCTTCTTGGCGATCCGCAATTTTTTCAACAGGATGATTGATGTAGCTACTGATTTCATCTGCAATGGCCATTGGGTCTTCATAGTTGGGGTCATCAGCAGTCAGAAAGACTTGAATCTCAGGGTGTTGATTGAGGAGGAGGCCAAAGTCCTTACGACGGCTTTCTCCCTTGTTTCCTGTCGAACCTAGAACCAGAGCAATCTTTCCAGTTTGATGACTTTCTACAACCTTGATGAGTTTTTTCAGACTATCCCCATTGTGGGCATAGTCGATGAAGACCTTGGCTCCATTTTTCTGGGTGAGGACTTCCATACGACCAGGAACACGGGTTGCAGCAATTCCTTTTTTGATGTCCTCAAGACTAGCTCCGAGACGGAGGCAAGCAAGTCCAGCAGCAACGGCATTTTCTTGGTTGAAGTGACCAATCAGTTGGATATCATAGTCTCCAGCCAGTTTACCCGTAGCTGAAAAGCTAAAGGCTTTGGAATTCTCGATTTGGTTATCAGACTGGCTACCATAGAAATCATGGTCTTGATCTGCCACTTGTTCTTTTAGTACAGAGAAGTGGTCCATGTCACTGTTAATGATGACTGCTCGGCTATTTTCCATCAAGAGACGCTTGTGGTAGAAGTAGTCTTCAAAGCTAGGGTGTTCAATCGGGCCGATATGGTCTGGGCTGATATTGAGGAAAACTCCCACATCAAAGGTTAGACCATAGACACGTTTGACCAGATAGGCTTGACTGGATACTTCCATGATGAGGTGGGTACGGTCATTTTGCACAGCTTGATGCATCATGTCAAAGAGGTCAATACTCTCAGGAGTTGTCAATGCAGACTTAAAGAAAGTCTTGCCATCTAGAGTTGTATTCATAGTCGACAACATTGCAGGTCGATGCCCTTGAGATAAAATGTTATAGGCGAAATAGGCTGCTGTTGTCTTACCCTTAGTACCAGTAAAGGCAAGGAGTTTGAGTTTTTTCTGTGGATTGCCATAAAACTCCATGGCAATCAAACTCATGGCTTTCTTGATATCGCTGACAATAATGGCAGGAATACCAACTTCATAGTCTTTTTCAGCCACATACCAATCGAGACCTTGAGAGATTGCAGAAAGAAGAAATTCCTTCTTAAAGGCAGCACCCTTGACGAAAAAGAGACTCTTTTCTTTGGCTTTGCGACTGTCATAGCAGATGGTGTTAAACACGACATGGCTGTAGTTGTAGTGATAGTGTCCTTGGTCGATAATCTCGCGGAAGAGACCATCTTTCTTTAATATATCTAATACGGTTTCAATCTTAATCATACTTTCTATTGTAAACCGAAAGTCGTAAATTTACAAGTGACAAGGAAAAGTTTATAATGGAAGATGAGGAATTTTTCCTAGTGATTAAAATTAAATGAGGAATCTATGTCTAACGAAAACAATCACCAGCAGGCCCAGATGTTACGGGGGACTGCTTGGCTAACGGCTAGTAATTTTATCAGTCGCCTACTCGGGGCTATTTATATTATCCCATGGTACATCTGGATGGGGTCTTATGCAGCTACGGCCAATGGTCTTTTTACCATGGGCTACAATATCTATGCCTGGTTTTTGCTGGTTTCAACAGCAGGGATTCCAGTTGCGGTGGCCAAGCAAGTTGCCAAGTACAATACCATGCGAGAAGAAGAGCATAGCTTTGCCCTGATTCGGAGCTTTTTAGGCTTTATGACAGGACTAGGTTTGGTTTTTGCTTTAATCTTGTATGTCTTTGCTCCTTGGCTAGCAGATTTGTCTGGCGTGGGTAAAGACTTGATCCCAATCATGCAAAGCTTGGCTTGGGGAGTCTTGATTTTCCCATCTATGAGTGTTATCCGAGGATTTTTCCAAGGGATGAATAACCTCAAGCCTTATGCCATGAGCCAAATCGCTGAGCAGGTCATTCGTGTTATCTGGATGCTTTTAGCAACCTTTATCATTATGAAGCTTGGTTCAGGAGATTATCTAGCAGCGGTTACCCAATCCACCTTTGCTGCCTTTGTCGGCATGGTAGCCAGTTTTGTAGTTTTGATCTATTTCCTTGCCAAAGAAGGATTACTTAAAAGAGTCCTTGAAACAGGAGATAAGATTAATAGTAAGCGTCTCTTGGTTGATACCATTAAGGAAGCCATTCCTTTTATCCTGACAGGTTCTGCCATCCAGCTTTTCCAGATCTTGGACCAAAATACCTTTATCAATAGCATGAAGTGGTTTACCAACTATAGTAATGAAGACTTAATTGTCATGTTTTCTTATTTCTCTGCCAATCCTAATAAAATCACCATGATTCTCATTTCTGTTGGGGTTTCGATTGGGAGTGTAGGTTTGCCACTTTTGACTGAAAACTATGTCAAGGGGGACTTGAAGGCGGCTTCTCGTCTGGTTCAGGATAGCATCACCATGCTTTTCTTATTCCTGCTACCAGCAACAGTTGGAGTGGTCATGGTAGGGGAACCTCTTTATACGGTCTTCTATGGTAAGCCAGATAGTTTGGCTATGGGCTTATTTGTTTTTGCAGTCTTGCAGTCTATTATTTTAGGCTTGTACATGGTCTTGTCTCCAATGCTTCAGGCCATGTTCCACAATCGCAAGGCCGTTCTCTATTTTATCTATGGTTCCATTGCCAAGCTAGTCTTGCAACTTCCAACAATCGCTCTCTTCCACAGTTACGGACCCTTGATTTCCACTACAATCGGACTCATCATTCCTAATGTTTTGATGTATCGTGACATATGTAAGGTAACAGGTGTTAAGCGCAAGGTGATTTTGAAGCGAACCATTTTAATCAGTTTGTTAACTCTTTTCATGTTTCTAGTAGTTGGGACATTGCAGTGGATTTTAGGATTTGTCTTCCAACCAAGTGGACGTTTGTGGAGTTTCTTATACGTAGCCCTTGTTGGTGCCATGGGTGGCGGTGTTTATGGATTCTTGAGTCTTCGTACCCATTTGTTGGATAAGGTGATTGGAAAAGCCCAAGCAGATCGCTTACGAATCAAATTAAAAATTTCTTAAAAAAATAATTTATAAATAAAATGAATAAGTTGAGTTTTTTAAAAACCAAAACACTCTCTTATTCATTTTTTATTGTTAGAATTGGATATGAAATGTAAAACAGAGAATAAATAACGAAAGTAATTGAATTTTATGTCAAAAAACACTTGACTAAAAAGTAGTTAGTCTGTATAATAAAACAAATATTTAAATCAGGAGGTTCTGGAGATGAAACAGTCTAAGGCCAAGTATGCAGCACTTGCAGGTATCGTTTTAAGTGCAGGTATTTTATTAAGCGCGTGTGGAAGTTCTAGCACGGCGTCAAAAACATATAACTATGTTTACGTAAGTGACCCATCAAGTTTGAATTATCTAGCAGAAAACCGTTCAACAACTACTGATATTGTGACCAACCTGGTAGATGGTCTCATGGAAAATGACCAATATGGGAACTATGTTCCATCCTTGGCTGAGGATTGGACTGTTTCTCAAGACGGTTTGACCTATACCTATAAACTGCGTAAAGATGCTAAATGGTATACTGCAGATGGAGATGAATATGCTCCTGTAACTGCCCAAGATTTTGTCACTGGTTTGAAATATGCGGCTGATAAAAAATCAGAAGCCTTGTACTTAGTGCAAGAATCCGTTGCTGGTTTAGATGACTATATCACTGGTAAAACAAGCGACTTTTCAACTGTCGGAGTTAAGGCTCTTGATGACCAAACTGTTCAATATACCTTGACACGACCAGAATCTTACTGGAACTCAAAAACAACTTCAACCATTCTCTTCCCAGTCAATGCGGATTTCTTGAAATCAAAAGGGGATGATTTTGGGAAGGTAGACCCATCTAGCATTTTGTACAATGGACCTTTCTTGATGAAATCCTTTGTTTCAAAATCTGTCATCGAATTCAAGAAAAATCCTAACTACTGGGATGCTAAAAATGTCTTTGTAGATGATGTCAAATTGACTTATTTTGATGGTAGTGACCAAGATGCGTTAGCACGTAATTTTACCGAAGGTGTTTATAGCTATGCTCGTCTCTATCCGAACAGTTCAAGTTTTGAAGGGATTAAAGAAAAGAATAAGGACAATATCATCTATAGCATGCAAGATGCTACTTCTTACTTCTTAAACTTCAACTTGGATAGAAAATCTTATAAATTTACTTCAAAAACAAGTGATGCTGAGAAGAAATCGACTCAAGAAGCAGTTCTTAATAAAAACTTCCGTCAAGCCATTAATTTTGCCTATGACCGTACAGCTTACGGGGCTCAATCTCAAGGAGAAGAGGGGGCAACTAAGATTTTGCGTAACCTCGTCGTTCCTCCAAACTTCGTAAGTATCAAGGGAAAAGACTTTGGTGAAGTAGTAGCCTCTAAGATGGTGAATTACGGTAAGGAATGGCAAGGAATCAACTTTGCAGATGCCCAGGATCCATACTACAATCCAGAAAAAGCTAAAGCTAAATTTGCTGAAGCTAAGAAAGAACTCCAAGCCAAAGGAGTCCAATTCCCTATACACTTAGATAAAACTATAGATTTGGCTAATAAGGCTGAAATTCAAGGAATCAATTCCATGAAGCAATCAATAGAATCTGTCTTAGGTGCAGATAATGTTGTGATTGATGTTCATCAACTTTCTACAGAGGACTATGATAGTTCAGGTTATCTTGCTCAAACTGCAGCTCAGAAGGATTATGATCTTTACAATGGTGGTTGGACTGCAGACTATCAAGATCCTTCAACCTATCTTGACGTCTTTAACGTTAATTCTGGTGGTTTGATGCAAAATCTAGGTATAGAGCCAGGTGAAGCCAATGACAAGGCTAAGGCTGTTGGGCTGGATGTCTACACTCAAATGTTGGAAGAAGCTAATAAGGAGCAAGATCCAGCTAAACGTTATGAAAAATATGCGGATGCCCAAGCTTGGTTGGTGGATAGCTCTCTAGCAATTCCAAATGTTTCACTTGGTGGAACACCAACATTGAGAAAAATCGTTCCTTTCTCAACACCATATTCATTGGCTGGTAATAAAGGGGTTGAATCCTATAAATACCTCAAACTACAAGCTAAGACAGTTACAAAAGACGAATATGAAAAAGCCAAAGAAAAATGGCTGAAAGAAAAAGAAGAATCCAATAAAAAAGCCCAAGAAGAATTGGCAAAACATGTCAAATAGGGATTTTTCAAGAAAAACGATGGTTTCGAAACAAGCTATCGTTTTTTAATAGAATGATGGTAAATTTGGAAGAAAAATCTCACATTTTTTTCTTTGTTTCTTGAGTTTATGTTATAATGAATATAACAAAAACGTGAGCCGATATTTTCGAAAATCTACCCAATGTTGATTGAAGTATGCACATGCTAGGGTAATGTTATAGGAGGGATGCCGTCTACTGAAAAAGTAAGATAAAATGCAACAAATGATAAGTTCTTCTTTTATGTGAAGAGTTCTTATCAGCCTATTTACTAATCGTTATGGAGGTAACATCATGGGCGCTATTATGGAGTTTGCAACAGAAAAACAGATTGAATCACTTCTTTCAACCTGTCACGTTGAAGGACAAAAGAATTTTCTGATGGCTTTCAAGAAAAAGACATGGTTGAAATCCTTTATTGATTTTTTCATTATAGGTGGTTCCTACTATGTTCAGTCGAGTGTGAAGCCTAAGATTCTGGCATTCACACCTAAGGGAATCTACTTGATGGACATCAGTGATATAACTGAAAATCGCTCTAATCAAGTCCTTGAGATGCCTTGGAATCAAGTTCAAGATTTTACTTATAAGCCAGTCTTGAATACAGTTAGGCTGAACTGGAACTATCAAAATGAAGACTATATTTTTTCTGTGGATGTCGGTCAGATTAGTCAGCATGTGGGCCAGTATCAATTTAATAAAGACCATTATGACTATTTAGCCCAACACGATTTCTTTCGTTCACAGTAAACCCTAGCAATCATTTTCACAAAAGAATCTGGAAGCTTTTCTGGATTCTTTTTAGCTTTACTCGCTAAGTATATAGTTTGAAACTATAACTAGCTCTTGAAAAGAAGAAAATGAGTTGATGAAAATAAGTGGTACAATAGTTACTATAGATTTGGAGGAATTGTATGAGCAAGGAATTACACATCAACACAATTTTGGCCCAGGCGGGCATTAAATCAGATGAAGCGACAGGTGCTTTGGTGACACCGCTTCATTTTTCAACGACCTATCAGCATCCAGAGTTTGGTAAATCTACTGGATTTGACTATACGCGCACCAAAAACCCAACTCGTAGTAAGGCGGAAGAAGTCTTGGCGGCTATTGAGTCAGCAGACTATGCCCTAGCGACTAGCTCAGGAATGTCAGCAATTGTATTGGCCTTTAGCGTTTTTCCAGTAGGAAGCAAGGTTTTGGCAGTGCGTGACCTTTACGGTGGCTCTTTCCGTTGGTTTAACCAAGTGGAGCAGGAAGGCCGTTTCCATTTTACCTATGCCAATACAGAAGAAGAGTTGATTGCTGAGTTAGAAAAGGACGTGGATGTTCTCTATATCGAAACGCCAACCAATCCTTTGATGTTGGAATTTGATATCGAAAAACTAGCAAAATTAGCTCATGCTAAGGGTGCCAAAGTGGTAGTGGACAATACCTTCTACAGCCCTATCTACCAACGTCCGATTGAAGATGGGGCAGATATCGTTCTGCATTCAGCAACCAAGTATCTGGCAGGGCATAATGATGTCTTGGCTGGAGTGGTTGTGACCAATAGTTTAGAACTATACGAAAAACTCTTTTACAATCTCAATACAACAGGGGCAGTCTTGTCTCCATTTGACAGCTATCAATTGATTCGTGGTCTCAAGACTCTATCTCTTCGTATGGAGCGCTCAACAGCCAATGCCCAAGAAGTGGTTGCCTTTTTGAAGAATTCTCCAGCAGTTAAGGAAGTTCTCTACACTGGTCGTGGAGGTATGATTTCCTTTAAAGTAGCGGATGAAACACGCATTCCTCATATCTTGAACAGCCTAAAAGTCTTCTCTTTTGCGGAAAGTTTAGGTGGGGTAGAAAGTCTTATCACTTATCCAACAACTCAAACCCACGCTGATATTCCAGCAGAAGTGCGCCATTCTTATGGTTTGACAGATGACCTCTTGCGTTTATCAATCGGGATTGAAGATGCTAGAGATTTGATTGCAGATTTGCGCCAAGCCTTGGAAGGATAAGACAAAGATGGGAAGATATGATTTTACGACGTTGCCCAATCGTTTAGGGCACCATACCTATAAATGGAAAGAAGCAGAAACGGATAGCGAAGTCCTACCAGCTTGGATAGCAGACATGGACTTTGTGGTCTTGCCTGAAATCCGCCAAGCCGTGCAAACTTACGCAGATCAACTGGTTTATGGCTATACTTATGCCAGTGAAGAGTTAATTCACGAAGTTCAAAAGTGGGAAGCCACACAACACGATTACCACTTTGACAAAGAAGCTCTTGTCTTTATCGAGGGTGTAGTACCAGCTATTTCAACAGCTATTCAAGCCTTTACAAAAGAAGGCGAAGCAGTTCTGATTAACACACCGGTCTATCCACCTTTTGCTCGCAGTGTCAAGTTGAACAACCGTAGATTGATTACCAATTCTTTGGTGGAAAAGGATGGTCTGTTTGAGATTGACTTTGACCAACTTGAGAAGGATCTGGTAGAAGAGGATGTCAAACTTTATATTCTTTGCAATCCTCACAATCCTGGTGGACGTGTTTGGGAAAAAGAAGTGTTGGAGAAGATTGGCCAACTCTGCCAAAAACACGGTGTTTTCTTGGTTTCAGATGAGATTCACCAAGATTTGGCCCTCTTTGGTCACAAGCATCATTCCTTCAATACCATTGATCCTGACTTTAAAGAATTTGCTATCGTCTTGAGCAGTGCCACTAAAACCTTTAATATTGCTGGAACAAAAAATTCCTATGCAGTTATTGAAAATCCTAAGTTGAGACTGGCTTACCAGAAACGCCAGTTGGCCAATAATCAGCATGAAATTTCAGGCTTGGGTTATTTGGCGACAGAAGCTGCCTATCGCTATGGTAAGGATTGGTTAGAGGAACTCAAGCAAGTCTTTGAAGACCACATCAATTATGTGGTAGATTTATTTGGAAAAGAGACTAAAATCAAGGTCATGAAACCGCAAGGAACCTACTTGATTTGGCTTGATTTTTCAACCTATGACCTGACTGATGAAAAATTACAAGAGCTTTTGAGAAATGAAGCCAAGGTTATCCTCAACCGTGGTTTGGATTTTGGAGAGGAAGGGAGTCTCCATGCCCGTCTCAATGTAGCCATGCCTAAATCTTTGCTGCAAGAAGTTTGTCAGCGGATTGTGACGACTTTTGCCAAACGTTAAAAAATCCAGCCTTCTAGGAGAAAAGTATCCTTAGAAGGCTATTTTCATAGGGGAAAATATGGTATAATAAAAAGATAAGGTAAAGGTAAAAATATGGCTAAATTGATTCCGGGGAAAGTCCGTATCGAAGGCGTTGCCCTTTATGAAACTGGTAAGGTTGACATCATCAAGGAAAAGAATAATCGGCTCTACGCTCGCGTTGCAGAAGAAGAACTGCGCTATAGTTTAGAGGATGATTTGGTTTTTTGTGCCTGCGATTTTTTCCAAAAGAGGGGCTACTGTGTGCATTTGGCAGCGCTGGAGCATTTTCTAAAAAATGATGAGCGTGGTCAGGAAATCTTGCAGAGTCTGGAAGAAGGTCATGAAGAAAAAGAGGCCGTTGAAACCAAGGTGACCTTGGGTGGCAAATTTTTGGAACGAATGATGCCTCAAAAATCAGAACGTGCCTATGAATTATCGGCTGTGGGTCAGGTGGAAGCAGGAACCAATCATATCTTGTGGACTCTGAGAATCGGCCAAATCAATAGCCAAAAATACTACGTCATTCGGGATATTCCACTCTTTTTAAGGATTGTCGAGCAGAGAAAGTCTTATATGATTGGCAAGATTTATGAGGAGTCTCTGTCTTGGGAAGCCTTTGATGAAGCCAGTCAAGAACTTCTGACTTTCTTACGAGGACTGATGGAGGAAGGACAGGCTCCAGACCTCTTTTTCCAAAACCAAGGTCGGCATCTCTTTTTTCCTCTGACTTTTTTTGAGCAGGGTGTGAATTTACTGATGACCTTGCCTCATTTTCAATTTGACCATCAAGTGAATAGCTATCAGACTCTGCTTTTTCAGGATATGCATGCTGATGCCAATCTATTTGCCTTTACAGTAACAGAATACTCAGATTATTTTGAAATGGAAATCAGTGAGAGTCCAAGGGTCAATGTCTTTTATCAGGGAGCTGTGCTTTTCCATAAAGGTCAGGTTTATTTTCAAACAGACCAGCAGATGCGTCTTCTCAAGGAAATCAAAGCGTTGCCTTTGGATCAGCATGGCAAGAAATACCTGCAATTTGATAGCAGTGACCGAGATAAGTTGGCTTCTTGTTTAACGCTCTTTAGCCAGATGGGGACCGTCTCAGCTCCAGAACGGTTACAAATCAAAACTTTTTCGCCATCGTTTTACTTTGACAGGGAAGAAGATAATCGGATTCGTTTAGAAATTCAGTTTGATTATGGGGATAGGCAGGTATCAAGCCGACAAGAGCTAGAAGAATTGCCATTTTCGAGTGACGCGGACTTAGAAGAAAGAGTTTTCCAAGTCTGTTTGGTAGCTGGTTTTGAAGCTGATTTTCAATCTTGGCGTCAGGCCTTAAAAGCAGAGTCTGTCTATCATTTCTTTCATGAAATCATTCCAGTCTTTGAAAAACTCGGGACTGTTGATCTATCAGATAAGTTAGAAGAACTCTATAACCTAGCAAGCCCTCAAGTGCAGATTGCTTCCAAGGGAGGTCTCTTGGAAATCCAATTTGATTTTCAAGATATTGCCCAAGAGGAAATTGACCAAGCCATGCAGGCCTTGGTTGCCAATAAGGATTATTACATTGATTCGTCTAATCAAGTCTACTTTTTCGATGAAGAAACCAAGAAAATTCGCCAAAATCTACAGGAACTGGGGCAGTTTGAATTAAAAGATGGGGCTTTGCAGGCTCGAAAATCCTTGGCCTACAGTTTAGCTCATCTTTTTGAAGGGCGAGACCGTGTTTCTTTTTCACAAGAATTCAAAAATCTGGCCCATGATTTGACGCATCCAGAGGACTTTCCTAGACAAGCAACTCAGGTTCAGGCTGACTTGCGAGATTATCAGGAAAAGGGAATCGGCTGGCTGCAAATGCTCCATCATTATGGTTTTGGTGGGATTTTGGCTGATGATATGGGACTTGGTAAAACCCTGCAGACCATTGCTTTTTTGACCAGTCAAGTGACAAAAGAAAGTCGTGTTTTGATTCTCGCTCCGTCGGGTTTGATCTACAACTGGACAGATGAATTTCAGAAATTTGCCCCACAGTTGGATGTGGCTGTTGTTCATGGTTTGAAAACTAGTCGTGAAGAGATTCTTACCGAAAGCCATCAAATCTTTGTGACAAGCTATGCTACCTTCCGTCAGGACAGTGAGCTTTATCAAGGGATGGCCTTTGACTTCCTTTTCTTAGATGAAGCTCAGGTCATGAAAAACGCCCAGACCAAGATTGCCCAGACCTTGAGACAATTTGTGGTGCCGTCAGTTTTTGCTCTATCAGGGACTCCGATTGAAAACAATCTAGGTGAGCTGTGGTCTATTTTCCAAATCGTCATGCCAGGACTTTTGCCAAGCAAGAAAGAATTTATGAAATTGCCAGCTGAGCGAGTGGCTCAGTTTATCAAGCCTTTCGTTATGCGGCGCAAGAAAGAAGAAGTTCTGACTGAATTGCCAGACTTGATTGAAGTGGTTTATAAGAATGAACTGGAAGACCAGCAAAAGGCTATCTACCTAGCCCAGTTGCAACAGATGCGAGACCGTTTAGCTCAGGTGTCAGATCAGGAATTCCAGCGAAGTCGGGTGGAAATCTTATCTGGTCTGATGCGCTTGCGCCAAATCTGTGACACCCCTGCCCTCTTTATGGAGGATTATCAGGGAGCTAGTGGCAAACTGGATAGTCTTCGTGACCTGCTGGTACAGGTGGCAGACGGTGGACACCGTGTCTTGATTTTCTCGCAGTTCAAGGGAATGTTGGAGAAAATTGAACAAGAACTGCCAGACTTGGGCTTGACTTCCTTTAAAATCACGGGTTCAACCCCAGCTAAGGAAAGACAAGATATGACCAAAGCCTTTAACCAAGGGGAAAGAGATGCCTTTCTGATTTCCCTCAAGGCGGGTGGGGTTGGTCTGAACCTGACAGGTGCTGATACGGTTATTTTGGTTGACCTTTGGTGGAATCCTGCGGTGGAGGCGCAAGCCATTGGTCGTGCCCATCGGATGGGTCAGGAAGAAACGGTTGAGGTCTATCGCTTGGTAACCCAGGGAACTATTGAAGAAAAAATTCAGGAACTCCAAGAACAGAAGAAACATCTGGTGTCACAAGTATTGGATGGAACAGAGTCACGTGGTAGTCTTACCCTAGCAGAAATTAGAGAAATTTTGGGAATTTCTGAAGCCAGCACTTGAAAAATCAAGACAATACGCTATAATGAAGTGTTGAAAGGAAATAGAAAATGAAACAAGAACGATTTCCATTGGTGTCAGATGACGAGGTCATGCTGACTGAAATGCCAGTCATGAACTTGTACGATGAGTCTGATTTAATCAGTAATATCAAGGGTGAGTATCGAGATAAAAATTATTTAGAATGGGCTCCTATTACTGAAGAGGCGCCAGTCAAACCGATTGAAAAGCAAGTCGAGAAACCTAAAAAGGCTCCTTTAGGGGTTAAAAAAGAAGGAAAGAGCTATGCGGAGGTGGCGCGTGAAGAAGCGCGTGCAGACTTGAAAAAGAAACGCTCTGCTAACTACCTAACTCAGGATTTCAGCCGTACGAGACGTCATTCTAAATCAGGCCTTGTTAGACAGGGTAACCAACCGACAGCTCCTTTCCAAAAGGAAAATCCTGGTGAATTTGTCAAATATAGCCAAAAATTGACCCAGTCTCAGTACATCTTGGCGGAAGAAGTCAATTCTATCCCTACCAAGAATGAAGAAGTGTCAGCACCTGCTCCAAAGAAAAACAACTATGATTTTCTAAAGAAGAGTCAAATCTACAATAAAAAAAGTAAACAAACAGAACAAGAACGTCGGGTTGCCCAAGAGTTGAATCTGACAAGAATTACAGAATAGGGGAGAAAACATGCCAAAGACATATCATTTTATCGGAATTAAGGGATCAGGGATGAGTGCCTTGGCCTTGATGTTGCACCAAATGGGGCATAAGGTACAGGGATCAGATGTTGAAAAGTACTACTTTACTCAACGTGGTCTTGAGCAGGCAGGAATTACCATTCTTCCTTTTGATGAAAAGAACTTAGACGGTGATATGGAAATTATCGCTGGAAATGCCTTTCGTCCAGATAACAACGTCGAAATTGCCTATGCAGACCAAAATGGTATCAGCTACAAACGTTACCATGAATTTCTAGGTAGCTTTATGCGTGACTTTGTTAGCATGGGAGTAGCTGGAGCGCATGGAAAAACTTCAACGACAGGTATGTTATCTCATGTCTTGTCTCACATTACAGATACTAGCTTCTTAATCGGAGATGGGACCGGTCGTGGTTCGGCCAATGCCAAATATTTTGTCTTTGAATCTGACGAATATGAGCGTCACTTCATGCCTTACCATCCAGAATACTCTATTATCACCAACATTGACTTTGACCATCCAGACTATTTCACAAGTCTCGAGGATGTTTTCAATGCCTTTAACGACTATGCCAAACAAATTACCAAGGGTCTTTTTGTCTATGGTGAAGATGCAGAATTGCGTAAGATTACAGCCAATGCTCCGATTTATTATTATGGCTTTGAAGCAGAAGGTAATGACTTTGTAGCTAGCGATCTTCTTCGTTCTACAACTGGTTCAACCTTCACAGTTCACTTCCGTGGACAAGAATTGGGGCAATTCCACATTCCAACCTTTGGTCGTCACAATATCATGAATGCGACAGCCGTTATTGGTCTTCTTTACACAGCAGGATTTGATTTGAACTTGGTGCGTGAACACTTGAAAACATTTGCCGGTGTTAAGCGTCGTTTCACTGAGAAAATTGTCAATGATACAGTGATTATCGATGACTTTGCCCACCATCCAACAGAAATTATTGCGACCTTGGATGCGGCTCGTCAGAAATACCCAAGCAAGGAAATTGTAGCGGTCTTCCAACCGCATACCTTTACAAGAACCATTGCCTTGTTGGACGACTTTGCCCATGCTTTAAACCAAGCAGATGCTGTTTACCTAGCGCAAATTTATGGGTCAGCTCGTGAAGTAGACCATGGTGACGTTAAGGTAGAAGACCTAGCCCAAAAAATCAACAAAAAACACCAAGTGATCACTGTTGAAAATGTTTCTCCACTCCTTGACCATGACAATGCCGTCTATGTCTTTATGGGTGCAGGAGACATTCAAACCTATGAATACTCATTTGAGCGTCTCTTGTCTAACTTGACAAGCAATGTTCAGTAGGATATTCTTATGGAAATTCCAATTAAGATCATTCAGGCAAGCAAATCTGTTTTGGCTGAGATAGAGGCACTTCAAACTTCGTCTTTTCCAGCTGAAAAGCAGCAACCTTCCCATATTTTAGAAGAAAGTATCCGTAAGTGTGCGGATACCTTTCTTCTAGCTAGGGATGAAAATAAACTTTTAGGCTATATTTTATCAAGTCCCCAGTCAGACAATCCGCAATGTCTAAAAGTGCATTCTTTAGTCATTGAGGCTGACCATCAGAGACAGGGCTTGGGAACACTTCTTCTTGCAGCCTTGAAAGAGGTGGCAGTTGAGCTGGATTACAAAGGGATTCGTTTGAAGACTCCTGATGAGCTGCTTTCCTATTTTGAAATGAACGGTTTTATTGATGAAGAAACTTCTCTTTATGAAACTAGCCAGGGTTATAGTATGATTTGGTTTAATCCCTTTTATCTGGAGGCAAAATGAAAATCAGACAAGCAAGATTAGAAGATTTGGATCGGATCTTTGAGATTGAACTAGAGAATTTCTCGGTTGAAGAAGCCATTCCTCGATCTGTCTTTGAGGCACATTTGCGAGAAATTCAGACCTCTTTTCTGGTTGCGGAAAAAGAAGGAAGAATCATGGGTTATATAGAAGGGCCAGTTGGACCACACCGCCATCTGCAAGACCAGTCCTTTACAGAAGAAATAAAAGACTATAGTCATGAGCCTGGTGGTTATATCTCTGTGACCTGTCTTTCTATTGCCAAAGAAGCACAGGGCCTCGGACTTGGACAAAAATTACTAACAGCCTTGAAAGAACTGGCTCTTAAACACGCAAGAGAAGGTATTAACCTAACCTGTCATGACTATCTCATCACCTACTATGAAAAGCATGGATTTGTCAATGAAGGCCTGTCCCAGTCAACCTTTGCAGGGGAAACTTGGTATGATATGGTCTGGGAAATGAAAAAATAAGCTAGGAAAAGTATCATAGGTTGCTTTTCTTGGACTTTTAAGATATAATATTATGGATTGTCAACAAGGAGGAAAAACTTTTGAGTGAAAAGTCAAGAGAAGAAGAGAAATTAAGCTTTAAAGAGCAGATTCTGAGAGATTTAGAAAAAGTAAAAGGCTATGATGAAGTTCTGAGAGAAGATAAGGCAGTAGTTCGCACTCCTGCAAATGAACCTTCAGCTGAAGAACTCATGGCTGATTCCTTGTCAACGGTAGAGGAGATTATGAGAAAAGCTCCTACCGTGCCTACTCACCCAAGTCAAGATGTACCAGCTTCTCCAGCAGATGAGATTCAAAGAGAAACTCCTGGTGTTCCAAGTCATCCAAGTCAAGATGTACCTTCTTCTCCAGCGGAAGAAAGTGGATCAAGACCAGGTCCAGGTCCTGTTAGACCTAAGAAATTTGAAAGAGAATACAATGAAACCCCAACAAGGGTAGCTGTTTCCTATAAGACGGCAGAGAAAAAAGCAGAACAAGCAGGTTCAGAAACACCTACGCCTGCTACAGAAACAGTGGATATCATCAGCGATACACCACGTCGTAGCCGTAGAGAAGGAGCAAAATCCGTTAAGCCTAAGAAAGAGAAGAAGTCACATGTGAAAGCTTTTGTGATTTCATTCCTTGTATTCCTTGCCTTGCTCTCAGCAGGTGGTTACTTTGGTTATCAGTACGTGCTAGATTCTTTGTTACCTATTGATGCTAATTCTAAGAAATATGTGACGGTTCAAATTCCTGACGGTTCAAACGTTCAAGAAATCGGTACGACGCTTGAAAAAGCTGGTTTGGTAAAGCATGGTCTGATTTTTAGCTTTTATGCCAAGTATAAAAATTATACCGATTTGAAAGCAGGTTACTACAATTTACAAAAGAGTATGAGTACAGAAGACTTACTCAAAGAGTTGCAAAAAGGTGGAACAGATGAACCGCAAGAACCTGTCCTTGCGACTTTGACAATTCCAGAAGGTTATACGATTGATCAAATTGCACAAGCGGTAGGTCAATTGCAAGGTGACTTCAAAGAGCCTTTGACAGCGGAGGCTTTCTTGGCTAAAGTTCAAGATGAGAACTTTATCAGTCAAGAAGTTGCCAAATATCCGAGTCTACTTGAAAGCTTGCCTACAAAGGAAAGTGGGGCTCGTTATCGTTTGGAAGGATACCTTTTCCCAGCTACATACTCTATCAAGGAAAGCACAACTGTTGAAAGCTTGATTGATGAGATGTTGGCGGCTACGGATAAGAACCTATCTCCTTACTATAGTACTATCAAATCTAAAAACTTGACTGTCAATGAGTTGTTGACCATTGCTTCCTTGGTCGAAAAAGAAGGTGCCAAGACAGAAGATCGTAAGCTCATTGCAGGTGTATTCTACAATCGTTTGAATCGTGATATGCCACTTCAAAGTAATATTGCAATCTTGTATGCCCAAGGAAAACTGGGGCAAAATATCAGCCTAGCTGAGGATGTTGCGATTGATACCAACATTGATTCACCTTATAATGTTTATAAAAATGTAGGTCTCATGCCTGGTCCAGTCGATAGTCCAAGTCTGGATGCGATTGAGTCAAGCATCAATCAAACTAAGAGCGATAACCTCTACTTTGTAGCAGATGTCACAGATGGCAAGGTCTACTATGCTAACAATCAAGAAGACCACGATCGCAATGTTGCTGAACATGTCAACAGCAAATTAAACCAAACAAACTAAAATTATGTGATACTTCACATCATTTTCTTTAGAAAATATCATCAGAAGAAAGTTGAGAAAAATGTCAGAAAAAACATATCCTATGACCCTTGCGGAAAAGGAAAAACTTGAAAAAGAATTAGAAGAATTGAAATTGGTTCGCCGACCAGAAGTGGTAGAACGCATTAAGATTGCCCGTTCATACGGTGACCTTTCTGAAAACAGTGAATACGAAGCAGCTAAGGATGAACAAGCCTTTGTCGAAGGACAAATCTCTAGCTTGGAAACAAAAATCCGTTATGCTGAAATCGTCAATAGTGACTCAGTTGCCCAAGACGAAGTAGCGATTGGTAAAACAGTCACTATCCAAGAAATTGGTGAGGACGAAGAAGAAGTTTATATTATCGTAGGTTCAGCCGGTGCAGATGCCTTTGCGGGTAAAGTTTCAAATGAAAGCCCAATTGGACAAGCCTTGATTGGCAAGAAAACAGGTGACACAGCAACCATTGAAACGCCTGTTGGTAGCTATGATGTAAAAATTTTGAAGGTTGAAAAAACAGCCTAAAACAGAAGAAAGGAGTGGGGAGGCTGTGCGCTTCACTCACTCCTTTTTCCATTTTGCTACTCTTCGAAAATCAAATTCAAACCACGTCAGCGTCGCCTTGCCGTACTCAAGTACAGCCTGCGGCTAGCTTCCTAGTTTGCTCTTTGATTTTCATTGAGTATAAATTAAATTGAAATTGGAGACTATATGAGTTCAAAGAAAAAAAACAAGATGGAGCGTGGTCTGACCAATCGTCACGTGCAGGTTATGGCCATTGCAGGAACAATCGGAACAGGACTCTTTCTGGGAGCAGGTCGCTCTATCAGCCTAACAGGTCCTTCCATTGTACTGATTTATATGATTACTGGGGCCTTCATGTTCCTCATGATGCGTGCGGTTGGGGAAATGCTCTACCAAGATCCTGAGCAACATACCTTTATCAACTTTATCACGCGTCATTTGGGTAAGGGCTGGGGCTATTTCTCGGTTTGGTCTTACTGGCTATCTGTTGTCTTTATCGGTATGGCGGAAATCACTGCTATCGCACATTATGTGCAATTTTGGTTCCCAACTTGGCCAAGTTGGATGATTGAGATTGGATTTTTGACTATTCTAGCCTTGGTCAATCTGATTGCGGTTAAGCTCTTTGGGGAAGTTGAGTTTTGGTTTGCTATGGTCAAGATTGTGGCTATTTTAGCCATGATTGCCACAGGAGTCTTTATGGTCTTGACAGGCTTTAAGACACCTCATGGAGTAGCAAGTTTAGCTAATATCGCCGACAATTTCTCCCTCTTCCCAAATGGTGGAGTTAACTTTGTCATGGCCTTCCAGATGGTTTTCTTTGCCTACCTTATGATTGAGTTTATCGGGGTAACGACTTCAGAAACAAAAAATCCACGTCAGGTCTTGCCAAAAGCCGTTAAGGAAATTCCTTTGCGTATCGCCTTTTTCTATGGGGGTGCCCTCTTAGCCATCATGGCTATCATTCCGTGGCGTGAACTGGCTTCTGCTGATTCACCTTTTGTTACAGTATTTGAATTGGCCGGTGTCAAGTGGGCGGCAGCCTTGATTAACTTTGTCGTTTTGACATCAGCAGCATCTGCTCTTAACTCAACCCTTTATTCAACAGGACGTCATTTATACCAGATTGCCCATGATTCGCCAAATCCATTCTTAAAGGCTATTAAGGCAGATACTCTTTCTCGCCATAACGTGCCACAAAATGCCATCATCGCTTCAGCAATCTTGATTGCTCTAGCAGCCTTTATCAACGTCTTGCCAGGAGTTTCCGATGCTTTTGCCTTGATTACGGCTTCATCATCTGGTGTCTATATTGCCATTTATATCTTAATCATGGTGGCTCACCTTAAATACCGCAAGTCACCAGACTTTATGGCGGATGGCTATCTCATGCCCCATTATCGTTTCCTAAATCCTCTAACCATGCTCTTCTTTGCCTTTGTCTTTGTAACCCTCTTTTTACAAGAGTCTACATTTGTAGGAGCAATCGGTTCAGCTATTTGGATTATCGGTTTCGGGATTTATAGCCAGTGGAAATTTAGAAAATAGATTAAGGACTCATCAACTCAGGTTGGTGGGTTTTTGCTAGTTTGACAGTCTATTGAAATAAGACTATAATCAAGCTGTAACAGTGTTTAAGGAGGTTTAGATGTACTTTAGATTGGAAAATAAGGAATCCCATAAATCACAAGAAATTGGGAATTTGATTCGTGCTTATAACCGTTCAAAAAGAGAAGAGGCTGAAAGTGTGCCATTGAATCTTTATGTTGAAGATGAAAAGGGCAATCTTCTAGCAGGCTTGGTAGCAGAGATTTTTGGAAATTGGCTAGAAATCGAGTATTTGTTTGTAAAAGAGGAACTGCGAGGGCAAGGAATCGGTTCAAAACTATTGCAGCAAGCTGAAACTGAAGCTAAGAATCGAAACTGTCGTTTTGCTTTTGTCAATACTTACCAGTTCCAAGCTCCAGATTTTTATAAAATGCATGGCTACAAGGAAGTCTTTAGGTTACAAGACTATCCCTACATTGGGCAAAGATATTATTATCAAAAGGATTTGTAAGGAGAATATGAAAGTATAAGGCAAAGAGGGGTTCTTGACATAAGTATGAAGGGGATTCTCGATAAATACCAGTTAAATCCTACAAATTGTGTCTTTCTAGACGATATTGAGGACAATACAATCGCAGCTGAGAAATTGGGAATCAAGTCCTATCAGGTTAAGAAAAGAAGTGATGTCGTCGATATTTTGAAATCCTATATTTAAACTTAACACTCTCTATTTTTTATGGTAGAGAGTTTTTTGTTAATAAAATTTTACAAAATGACATTTATATATTGCATTAAGTTAGATATATGATATAATGTTGTTAAAAAGAGGCGCAACTTTTTAAAATTAAAAGGAGGACGCAGGTGGCTAAAAATTTAAAATTAAAATTAGCTCGTGTTGAGCTT